>AEPR01000146.1 GCA_000195205.2 Oxalobacteraceae bacterium IMCC9480
CAATTACTTCGCCGGCAATTTCCCCGCCACGCTATTTCTCTTGCTGCTGGTGGCAAGTTCCGCCAGAGCTTCGCTGCGGGTAACGATTCGACCACGAATTTTCCATTTCCCGCTGGCGATCAACGGCTCAGTAATTTCCGGAGCCTCGTCCGGATCAACCCAAGCCTTGGGTAAATCTTCTGATTTCGCGTTCATTTGCTTTCCTCGTCCGAAGTTGACACCCGTACCCATTTAAATAGGTGGACGATAACTCCTAGCTCCAACAAAAAATGTAAAAGGCCTCGTTCATTGATTTCACTCAATGACCGAGGCCAGCATGAATTTCAAAAACCACGTGCTACCAAACCAATTACTTCGCCGGCAATTTCCCCGCCAC
>AEPR01000145.1 GCA_000195205.2 Oxalobacteraceae bacterium IMCC9480
TGTCGAAGGAAGCCTGTCGAAGGCGCACCGGACGGTGCGTTTCCGACAAGCTCAACCGAAGAGTATTGGCGGCGTCGTGGTTGGGAGATAAATGCGGGGAAGTTACATTGAGGCGGGAATAGATTCGTTACATGGCGTTCGTGCCGGGGTGACGTCGCGGGGTTGCTGTCGTGCTTTGCGTGACGCGACCTGCTTTGCGCGTGCACTGGATGGCGGAAGACGTCGCAAGGTTTTCAGTGCCTCCGGATCCTTGATGCCTATCGAGCGCTGATCGACGGTGATGAGTCCGATTTCGTTGAATGCCGACAAGGTGCGACTGACGGTTTCAAGTGTCAGCCCGAGGTAGCTGCCAATTTCGTGGCGCGTCATCCGCAGGTTGAATAACTTGCTCGAGTAGCCCATTTCGGCATAACGATCCGACAGCGAGACAAGGAAGCGGGCGACGCGCGCCTCAGCGCTGAGCGCACCGAGCATGCTGATCATCGCTTGCTCGCGCACCAGTTCGCGACTCATGACGCTGTAGATTGCGTGTTCGAACTCGAGATGGATGCGACCCAGTGCGGTCAGTTTTTTGAAAGGGAGCAGGATCAGGTCGCAGTTGGACAGGGCCACGGCCTCGGAGGCATAGCGCCGTGTATGGATGCCGTCGACGCCGAAGAGGTCGCCTTTCATGGGGAAGCTGAGGACTTGTTCGTTGCCGTATTCATCGATCAGCACCGTTTTCAGGAAGCCGGAATGGACGATGTAGAGCGCATCGAACGGCTGACCTATCGTGTGGATGCGCTGTCCGGTTTTGAACTGTACATGCTGGAACAGGAGTTCTTCGTCGGCGATCAATGAGGCAGAAGTCGGCGGGATACGCAAGACATCGCACAATTCCTTCAGGTTCGACCAGAGCTTGCCCTGACGTTGCCATCCGGTTTCGATCGGCGTGGCGTTCTGTGCGGGCGGGGTGGATTCCGTTCGGATGGCAGATAGTTGCGTAGACAGCATAACCGACTCCTATTCCTAAATAAGCAGACTTCATTGATGCGGCCGGTGAGACGCCGCATTCGGTATATCGCGGACAGGGAGGGCGGTATCGACAATCACCGGAACCGCACCTGCTTCTATGGAGGAAACCTCCGAATACATGGGTTCTGGCGTTTTTCAGTGCTAATCGAAAAATGCCTGCCGGATCTGGCTTGCCAGTCCCTGCCGGTCCTGCTTTGACCGCATTCTGACGTTTCAGGCTGTTCGGTCATGGCGCACTGAAATCCGGAAACGACCCCTGCCAGCCTGCATTTTTTTGCTATTGATGAACCTGATCACGACGGCTGGAACGGCCAGGTTCTTATTGTTGATCCCTGTTGATAAGTTGGAATTATGGCAACTGGAAAGGTCAAATACTATCGGTAGGCGCTGAATAGAAACGTAGGGTTTGGTTGCTTGTTGTAGGACTATTCCTACCGTACTGGCGACTTACGTCCTGTCGATTTCCTGCTGCGGATAGGTGGCTTGATGCCGCGGGTAGTTCCTTGTGATGTCGTCCGGATAGGGATGGGCTACTCCAGTGTTGATGGCTACATCTTGAAGGGCTTTAGCAGCCGGCAAGCCACTGCGTACTGAACCAGTTCGGCCAGCGAACTCATGCCCATCTTGTGCAGGATGCGGGTCTTGTGCGTACTGACGGTCTTGGCGCTGAGGTGCAGCATGTCGGCGATATCGGTGATCGTCTTGCCGCTGACGAGCAGGCTGAATACTTCGAATTCACGGTCGGATAATTTTTTGTGGGGATAGTCATCGTCGGATGGCATGGCATCCATCGCGAGTTGTTCTGCGACTTCATTGCTGATGTACGGCCGGCCCGAGGCGACCTTGCGGATCGCGCTCAGCAACTGCGTTCCGGCGCTTTCTTTGGTCAGGTAGCCACGGGCACCGGCGCGAATGGCGCGTATCGCGTATTGCTCTTCTTCATGCATGGTCAGGATCAGGATGGGTAGCCGGGGCGCTTCATCCTTGATCTGGCGGATCAGTTCGACGCCGCTGCGCCCGGGCATCGACAAGTCCAGCATCAGCAGGTCGAAGCCGCCTTTGCGTACTTGGGCCAGGACTTCGAAGCCGTCGACAGCTTCGCCAACGACGTCGATATCGTCGGCACCTTCCAAAATGCGCTTGAGTCCTTCGCGCATGATGGTGTGGTCGTCGGCAATCAGGAGTCGGATCATCCGGCGATGCGGCGCAACAGGAAGGTCCGTCTGGGCGGGCAGGGATGTGGTGAGTCACACATGGTCGGTTGGTTTCCTGATGAGAGTCGGTCTGAAAGCGTGTCGCCTGGCCGGAAAATTCACCTGTCATTGCTGCGATGAGTCAGGTTTTTTCCCTCGCAACACGCTATCCGAAATCAATGCCGGCTGATTGATAAACCTCAAGGTCCAGTTGAATTCTGCGTGCCGGTTCGCGCTTATTTCGGCAGCAGGTCGGGTTGACTTTGGCCGGCAGATTTGGAACAAGCCAGGCCGTAAAAAATGTTCGTCATGTCAACGCACTGTCGGTACGTGCGAGTCGTCCAGCGTCAGGAACTGTTCGAGGAGTCCAGTGGCAGCCTGATCCGGATTGCGGTACCGCGGTCGAGCCTGGTCTCGATGTGCAATACGCCGCCCAGCGCATCGACCCGTTTCTGCATACCGGCCAGCCCGTAAGCTTCGGGGCCGCACGGCTGTTGCGGGACGAAGCCGCAGCCATTGTCGGTAATGGCAAGTAGCAAATAGCCGGGCGGGGCCGCGACATCGATGGTGATCGCACTGGCGGCGGCATGCTTGGCAATATTGTTGAGGGCTTCCTGCACGATCCGGTACAAGGGGTTGGCTAGCGCCGCGCCTATCACCGGCGGGCAGGACGGCAGATCAAGATGGCAGGCGATCTGGTAGCGCTTGGCATGGCCATCGACCAGCAGTGCAAGGGCCTTGAAAAAATCCTGGTTGTGGACCTGTTCTGCTGACTGATCGGCCAGGATGCGGCGTACCGAATCCATCATCTTGCTGACCAGTCCGTCGATGCGGTCCAGGTGCTGCAACGTGGCCGGCAGAGGTGGCGCTGGCGCACCGGCCAGTTGCGCCCGGAGCAAGCCCATATCCATTTTCATGGACGTCAGCAATTGGCCGAAATCATCGTGCATTTCCTGCACCAGGTGTTGTTGCCAGTCGTCCCGGGGGGTGTCGTTGGTGTTGGCGGAGGGCAGTTCATTGAGCAGGATGGTGTAGCCGTGCTGGCGTTCACCGCCGTTCATGAATAGCGTGGCCTCGAAGCCGAAGACGCTGCCGTTGCGCCGCCGCGCCTGCTGGCCTTGCTGTCCGCACAGCCGGAAGACGGCAACCTGGCCGGCCTGGAGTTCCAGCGGCGTGACCGGTCGCGCACCCTTGAGCCGGTGCGGTAGCAGTTGTCGCAGCGGCGTGCCAATGAGGTTGTCGTCGCCGATGCCGAACAGGCGTCGGGCGGCGTCATTGAATACGGTGATGCGGTTACGACGGTCGATGCTGATGATGGCTTCCCGGCTCAGGGCGGTCAGTGCGGCCAGGTGCAGTTTGGCCTGCCGGGTGTCGCTGGCCTCGGCACGCGCTCTGCGGCGGGCGCTGCCACGCCGTTGCAGCGCCTGCCGCGTCAGCCAGCACAGCCAGCCGGTCAGCAGCAGGCCGGTGATGACAACCCCAATCGAGGTGGTGGCGGGAATGCCGGGGCTGCCGGTTTCGAGTGTCCATGTCTGGCCATACAGATTGACCGGTCGCAGGGTGCGGTGCGTGGTCAGCAAGGTCCCGGGATTCTGGTAGAGCAGTGCACTGCGACCGGTGGCGGGCTGGTCGAATAGCCGCAGCGACACGGTGGCTCGGCCGTCGGCTATCCCTTCCCCTGCCAGGCCCATGAATGCAGCATCGATCTGCACTACGGTAAAGACAAATCCAACCAGTGTGGTGCGTCGCTGCGGGATGTTTTCCGGCACTATGTTGCCGGGAAAAACCGGCAACACCAGCAGGAACTGGCCCGCCATGCCGGCACGTTCCGGCACGCTGGCAAGGGTAGCCGTGGCATTGTCGGTGGCGCGTTGCAGTGCGGGGGCAAGGAGCGCGTCCGACATCAGGTCAAAGCCGGCACGGATCAATGGATTGCTGTTTTCCGGCGCGGCATACAGCACCGGCATCGCCGCTTCGCGGGTACGGGAAGGAAAAATCCGGAAGCTGGCGCTGCCATCGGCCTGCATCGCGCTGATCAGCGCCAGCTTGTCGTTATCGGCGATATGTTGAGCGTAGCCAAGTTGCTGCATGCCGGCTGGCAAACCCAGTCGTTGCAGCTGTTGCAGATAGGTCTGCCAGTGCTGGCGTTGCACGATGCGATCGAGCATCAGCATCGCGGCGCTGCTGTGCAAAAGCTGGACCTGGCTGTCAAGGTGGCGCTGCAAGTGCGCGATCGTGTGTTGCGTCCGTTGTTCGGTATCGAGGCGGGCGATGCGTAATTCAGCGCCGCGCACTACAAGGAACAGCAGCACGGTCACGATCAGCACCAGTGCCGGCAACAGCCAGGAAGCTTCGGCGATGACCTCGTCGAGCAGTGACTTGAGTCGGCTGCGCAGCAAGTGTGAGGGAGAGCGGAAGTCGGGAGTGGCCGATGACATGAAAGGTGCACGGATCGTGGTGGGAGGATTGCCGGGCCGGGTTGGCCTGGCAACGTCCGGCGATCTTACCAATAGTCGTTCCGGGTGCGCGCGTCGCGTGCGTAGTTATGCACCGTGCTGTGGTCGCGACGCGTCGTTGCAGCCGCTCACCAGCAATTTGCCGGTGTTGCGGACACCTTTGCAGGGGTGGTTTATTGCATGAACCAGCCATGGCTGACGACGACCGACTGGCCGGTCAGGGCGCTGGTCGGAAACGAGGCCAGGAAAACGGCGGTACGGGCGACGTCGGCGGTGGTGGTGAATTCACCGTCGACGGTGTCTTTGAGCATCACGGTCTTGATGACGTCGTCCTCGCTGATGCCGAGTTCCTTGGCCTGCTCGGGAATCTGGCGATCGACCAGTGGCGTGCGCACGAAACCGGGACAGATCACGTTGGAGCGGATGCGGTGCTTGGCCCCTTCCTTGGCGACCACTTTGGCCAGGCCGATCAGTCCGTGCTTGGCGCTGACGTACGGGGCTTTCAGCGGCGACGCTTCGTGCGAATGGACCGAGCCCATGTAAATGATTGCGCCACCGTTGCCACCGGCGATCATGGCGCGCATGCAGGCGCGGGTGGTCAGGAAAGCGCCATCGAGATGGATCGCCAGCATTTTTTTCCACTTGTCGAGCGACAGGTCGACGATGGGGCTGATGATCTGGATGCCGGCATTGCTGATCAGGATGTCGACGCCACCCCAGGCTTTGACGACGGCAGCGATACCGTCATCGACCTGGGTTTCGCTGGTGACATCCATGACCACGGCCATGGCCTGGCCACCGTTCTTGATGATCTCGTCGGCGGTGGCTTGCGCCGCTTCCAGTGCGAGGTCGGCGATGACGACGCGGGCGCCTTCCTTGGCGTATTCAAATGCAATTTCCTTGCCGATTCCGCTGGCGGAACCGGTGATCACGGCAACTTTATCCTTGAGTAACATGAGTCATCCTTTATGTCTGTTGGAGGGGCGTGGCAGTGCTGCGCCGAACAGTATAGAACCAGCGCGCCGGGCGCTGCAGTGAGCGTTGACGCTGACGCACTTCGCAGCTACCCTGCTGCGCAATGCGCGGGCCGGCCGGACGTCGCAGATGTTCCCGCTTTTTTACTTCTTCCTGATCGACTACACCATGGAAATCCAGCTCGGCGATGTCGGACACATCATTCAACTGGCGATTGCGCCGGTCTTTCTGCTGACCGGTGTCGGTACCAATCTGGTGGTGCTGACCAACCGGCTCTCGCGCATCATTGACCGTTCGCGCGTGCTCGAAGAACGGATCCGTCCGGGCGACGCGACCGACCCGGCTGATAGCGCAGAAATCAATGTGCTGTACCAGCGCGGTCACCTGATCAATGTCGCCATCACCCTCAGTACGGCTTGCGCGCTGCTGGTCTGCCTGGTCATTGCGACGCTCTTCATGGGCGACGCATTCGAACTCAATATCGGCAAATTCATCGCGGTACTGTTTGTGCTCGGGATGCTATCGCTGATCGGTAGCTATTTCTTTTTCATGCGCGAAATCTTCATCGCCACCAAAACCCTGACGATGCGGCGATT
>AEPR01000144.1 GCA_000195205.2 Oxalobacteraceae bacterium IMCC9480
CGGGTTGATTTCGAGGATGGGTTTCGAATCAGGTGCACTTTATCCGGCGGCGGCTTTGAGCATACGCATCAGGTTGCCTGACAGTTCGTTCTCGTCGGCCACCAGCCGCGCTGCAGCATCAGTGATGACGCCGACAATGCGGTCCCTGCGTCGTTCCTGATGGCTTGAACGGAACAATTGGCATCCAATTACTACCCATCAACATAGGGAAAACGCGCCTCGCCACAACTAATCCGGAAAGCCATCATGAGAATATTTCGTTCCTGTTTTTCCTCCGGAGACGACCAGCGTCCGCGCGATATATCTCATCCTCCTGCTACCGACGGAGCACCTGGCCAGCCGGTACGCGGCAGCTCACCACCACGCAATTCTGCGCTGGGCAATCTCCGTGCAGCGCACGCCCGGGATCTCAGCGAGCTGAAAACCTGGGTCAAGAGCGGCAACGACAACGAACGTGCCGAGCGGATCAGGGTGGGAGAAAAATTCAGGCAATGTCTGGCCAAGCCGTATAAAACTAGTCTGGACATCAGTAGTTTCAATAGCTTGACAAGCTTGCCACCATTTCCAAGAAATTTGACGTGCTTGACAGTGTCACACTGCGAGAAACTCCCTGCCATTCCGGAGCTATCCCGGTGCGAACAGCTGGAATCCCTGAATCTGAACGCGCTTGAAGCGCTTGCAGCGATTCCTGATATGTCCCATTGCATAGCATTGAAAAATGTGTTGCTGAGATACGCCCCGCTAGTGACAGCGTTCCACGGCTTGTCACAATGCGAACAGCTGGAACACTTAGATGTCGAATATTTCGATGCGATTACGGCGCTCGAAGACTTGTCTCAGTGCAAAAAGTTGAAAAGGTTGAATTTGTCTAGCTGCGACCTACTCGCTACGGTGCCGGATTTATCTCATCATGAGCTACTCGAAGATTTGACATTTAGAGATCTCGACAGAGCGACGGGCCCCCTGAATTTGTCTCAATGCCATGTTTTGTGTGATGTTAGGCTTGCTAATTTTCCTGGCTTGACCCAGTTATCTCCGGTGGGGCATTTGACACAACTACGACAATTGGACTTGTGTCACTTAGCGCTCACGAGCCTTCCAGAAGACATCCTGAGCCTGCACCCTGACTGCAGGATCGACCTCAATGCCAGCCGGCTGTCTGATGGAGTGCGCAACCGGCTCGTTGCTGCCGTAAGCCAACCGAATTATGCTGGGCCGCGAATCAATTACCAGATGGCAGGTTCGGGTACCAGCGTCGAGATCCTTCCGATCGATCAGGCAGTCGCAGCCTGGCGGGACGAAGCCGCGCCGCTTGGGGTCACGACACTGGACCCTGACGTATGGGCCGGGTTTCCGGCACAGGACAATGCCAACAGCTTTGCCACATTTTTAGCACGCATCCGCGAGACCAATGACTATTGCGCCGCCACGCCCGCGATGAAAGCCGCCACTCAACAGCGCGTGGCAACCATGCTGACCCAGTTACAAAGCGATCCCGCCTTGCGCGAGGACTGCTTCAATCTTGCCTTCGAAGCGACCGAAAGCTGCGGTGACCGGGTTGCCTTGCGATTGCTCGATATGGAAATGCAGTGCCTGGTCAGCAAGACCAACGCCGAGATTACAACGGGAAAACACGATACCGATCCGCAGCCGCTGATCGACCTGTGCAAAGGGCAATACCGGCTGCAGGTGCTGACGAATCTGGCGAAGGAAAAAGTCGCCACCATGAATTTTTGCGATGAAATCGAGCTTCATCTCGGTTATCTGGTCCAGCTGTCCAGCACCTATGCGTTACCGACCCGGGTCTCGACGATGCTCTATCCGGTATGCAGTGGGCTTGCTGCGGAAGATATTGCCGCTGCCAAACTGAAGCTGGGCAATGACGGTGTCTCTGACCAGGCAGCAAACGCCAATAATCTGGCGTACGTCTCCTTCCTAGCTGCGTCACCGTTGATGCGCAGCCTGCTGGAACGCCAGTGTGGTCCGGAAATGGCAGCGGTGGATACTGCCACACACGAAAAGATCGAGAGCGAAAAAGAGCGGATCGCAGATGACCTGGACAAGCTCGAGGCAGATTCGCCCGGATATCAGGAAAAGAGCAAACAGCTAATGGAACAGCACGGGCAGCTCGAGACCACTATCCCGGCCGAATTCACACGCCCGGTGCTACTGAAATTCCTGGCCCAGCGCGAGATCAGTGCCAGCTTGTAGAAAAGCAATCCGGTAATGCCGCATTGGTGACCTGCGCGCCTGTCGCTGATCTTCGAAGGCACTTGGGTACCCACGTCGTGAAACGCTCACTGCATGGATCGACGAACTGCACCCCCGCCATGAATAATCCTTGGTTCGCCCATAAAAAAATGGCGCAATCACCCACCGGTGATTGCGCCATTAGTCATTGTGGAGCGGCTTACTTGCCAGCCATTCCCAGCAATAACTCATTCAAGCGTTTGACGAACGCCGCCGGAT
>AEPR01000143.1 GCA_000195205.2 Oxalobacteraceae bacterium IMCC9480
CGCCGCCGATACCACCGAAGCCAAAGCCAAGCAAATTTGGCAACTCTTGGACTACGTGGCCGTTGATTACCGCGGTGCGATAGCCAACGGTGCCGTAGTGAAGGTATCGGAATACACCGAAATGCAGGAATTCGCCACCACCGCCGAACGCCAGTTGGGCGAACTGCCGGACCGGGCTGGGAAGGACACCTTGTTGCAACAAGCCGCCGAATTGCGTGGCGCGGTGGCAAATAAAGCTGATCCAATCGCGGTAGCGCAACTGGCGCTTGCGCTATCCAGCGCTGTGCAAAAGGCGTATCCATTCCCGGTAGCTCCAACCAGCTTGCCGGACTTGGCACTGGGCGCTCAGTTGTTTGAGGCGCAATGCGCGATGTGTCACGGTCAGCAAGGACGTGGCGACGGCCCCCTGGCTGCATCCTTGAATCCCAAACCGACCGTATTCACCGAGCACCTACGGGCGCGTGAGCGCAGTCTGCTCGCGCTGCATCAGGTCATCAGTAATGGCGTCCAAGGAACTGCGATGCAGGGCTTCGCTTCATTGTCGGACGAGGATCGCTGGGCGCTGGCCTTTTTTGTCGGCACGTTGTCTTACGCCGAGAGCGACAAGGCAGCAGGTGCCAAAGTCTGGCAGGCGAATGCACAGGCTCGTCAGACAATTGTTAATCTGGAAGCACTGACACAAACCTCTGAGCATGTCTTGGCCGACAAACTGGATGAGCCATCGGCCAAAGCGCTGACCGCATACCTACGCGCCAACCCGAGCGCGCTGAACACAAACAAACCGAAAGGCACCGCGATTGCCAAGACCAAGCTCGCCGAGAGTGTAGCCGCACTGCAAGCTGGAAATCGTGAGGCAGCAACCAAACTTGCCTTGTCAGCCTACCTCGATGGCTTCGAACCGGTCGAACCGGCACTTGCTACCCGCAACCGCCCGCTGTTCGAAAAAATAGAAACCGCGATGGTCTCTTATCGAGCACTGGTGGCCAAAGGTACGCCTGCAGACGTACAGGCCGCGCAAATGCGGCTGCAAAGTTTGCTCGATGAGGCAGACAATGTACTCGCCCCCTCGGAAAACGATGCTGTGGCGGCCTACGTCGGCGCGCTAACTATCTTGCTGCGAGAAGGCTTGGAAGCCCTGCTAGTGATTGTGGCCATGCTGGCCTTCCTCAAGAAGGCCGAGCGCAAGGACGTGGTTGCCTATGTGCATGCTGGATGGGTCACTGCCCTGGCAGCCGGCGGCCTCACTTGGGTTGTCGCGACTTACTTGGTTGGCATCAGCGGAGCGAGCCGGGAATTAACGGAAGGCTTCTCGTCGCTCTTCGCCGCCGTCGTATTGCTTGGTGTCGGCATGTGGATGCACCAGAAGAGCGTTGCGGGTCGCTGGCAGATCTACCTCAAGGAAAAACTGTCCACGGCACTCAACAAACGTACAGCGTGGTTCCTGTTCTCGCTGGCTTTCGTTGCGGTGTACCGCGAGGTGTTCGAAACAGTGCTGTTCTATACCGCCCTCTGGACAGAAGGGAATGGATTGCCACTACTCGCCGGCGTGGGAACAGGCATGGTACTTTTAGCGTTACTTGCAGTCATATTGCTGCGCACCAGTGCGCGTCTGCCAATTGGACAGTTTTTTGCAGCAAGTTCCTTGCTAATGGCCGTGCTCGCGGTGATCTTGGTCGGCAAGGGCATTGCGGGGCTGCAAGAGG
Source organism: Oxalobacteraceae bacterium IMCC9480 (assembly GCA_000195205.2). GTDB lineage: Bacteria > Pseudomonadota > Gammaproteobacteria > Burkholderiales > Burkholderiaceae_D > Actimicrobium. The sequence continues at coordinate 1,704 of AEPR01000143.1, forward strand.
CAGGACTGTTACATACCAGTCCGGTTGCGATTCCACGCATTGACCTGCTGGGCATCCATCCATCATGGGAAACGCTCTTGGCGCAGATCATCGTCCTGTTCATCGTTGCAGGAGCCTTTGCCATCAATTTACGATTGGCGAAACGGGTGACGACGCAGAGAAGCTAATTCAATGCGCTTGCTCGAAGCTGAATCCACGATAACTTGAGCTGCACCCAAACCTCACACTTAACATTTATCGAGATGGTGTTTCGGCTGTCACCCCTGATGGCGCCGACGCGGGCATAAAGGGGAGAATAGGAAATTCGAAAATTGTCTCCACAATCGTCGCCATCTATCTGCCGCTGATGGCACAGCGTAAAAGGATCGTCAGGGCCGTCGACAAGGGTCAATGCGTATTACCCTGCGATTTCGTGCCGCCCGGCCGATGAAAGCGGCATCGTGTCGACCATGGCAAAGTGACGACAAATCTAGAGTAGTTAGCCCACGCTGTTGCCGTCGGCATCACGCTGGCTCTCGCAGTTCCCGTGCTGCTGACTTCGTGCACCAATCCCGCATTTGCACATGCACCTCGTTAGCACTTGCGGCGCTCATACACCACCAAATGCGACGACCATCGTCGAAATTTCAAAAGGC
>AEPR01000142.1 GCA_000195205.2 Oxalobacteraceae bacterium IMCC9480
GGTGGGCACAGGGGCATCGTGCCCACGCGCGCGCACCAGATATGGCGATCAAAACAGCGTATTCAAACTAACCCGAAACGACCTCGACTCAATCGGATGAAAATGAATGTCGCCAACCCCCGCCGCCGCTTCGCCCGGCAAGCGCGACGCGTAGTAATAATCAATCGCCGAATCCCGCCGGTCAGTCAGATTGAACCCCTCAAACTCGATCTTCGTATTGCGGCCGAGCTTGTAACCAATCCGCCCGTTGAGCGTGGCCGTACTGCGCGAGCGCACCGAGTTGTCCTCGATCAGCGGACGCGGTCCGAAGTAGCGCAACTGCAGCGCGCCAAAATACGGACCCAGGTTATCGACCGCCAGCGCCAGCGACGCTACCCCTTCGATCGCGCCCGGAATGCGCTCACCGATCACATCGACATCGCGGAAACGCGCGCGCGCAAACGCGACATCGGCATCAATCGTCAGCCACTTGGTGGGCTTGTAATAGTTCGAGAATTCGAAGCCGGTGCGCCGGCTGGCGCGGCCTGCTTCGGTGGTGCCGGCATCGCCGGCGAAGGTCAGTTCGGAATCAAAATCAAGCCGGTAGAACGATAGCGAACTTTGCAGGCCCGGGATGATTTCGCTGCGCACACCGACTTCGATGCCGCTCGAACGCACCAGCGGCGGCACCTTGTCAGCCGCCGCGCCGGTCTTCGGATCGACCGTGATCGTGCTGCCGCGTGCATCGTTGCTATGAAAGCCGCCGCCGGCGTTCACGTAATACTCCGTCTTCGCCCATGGTCCGAAGATCAGGCTGAGCTTAGGACTGAGCTTGCTGTCGCTGGCGCTGCCGGAATTGGCCGCATTGAATTTGCTGTTGACATCGAAGCGGAAAAAATCCGAGCGCAAGCCGGCGACGGTGCGGAAAGTATCGGTCCAGCGGGTGGTGTTTTCGATGAACAGGCCCGCGCTGCTTTCGACGATGTGGTCGTCCCGTGTGGTCGAGAGGGTCTGCCGCGCGACGGTACTGTAGAGGCCGTTGAAGATATTGTCGTTCTGCAGTTGCAGGCCGATCTTGTTTTCGGATTCGTGACCGAACAGCGTCGTGCGCCAGGCCTGAGTGGCATTGATACCGGTTGTGACGCGGCGGTCGGGCTGGGCGAACTGGTCGCCATTGACCGGGTCATCGAGAAAATACGTGAAGTTGGAAAACAGGTCGAGCCGGTTGTGGATCAGGTAGACGCTGATGCTGGTGGTCGTGTCGTCAGTCGCGCGATGCCATTCACCGGACAGGCTGTAGCGGTGGGCGCTACCGCCATCAGTCGGATCGATGCCGGCAAAGCGATTAATGCTGCCATCGGCCACGCCGCGCAACGGGATCTGGTCGGTCGAATGCCAGCTGCCGTGATACGCCATTGCACTGAGGTTGAAACCGCTGTCGGCATTGCCGGCGCTGTAGCGCAGCACGCCATTGACCTTGCGGTAATCGTCGCCGATCACGAACGGGCCGTCGTTATGGAACAGCTCCAACGCGTACAGCAAGTGGCCATCGCCGACCACCGGCGAATCAGCCAAGAGCGTGCGGCGAAACCCGTTGCGGCCGATGCCAACGCTGGCAATGCCTTGCGGCAGCGTGTCGGCATAGCGCACGCTGACCGCACCGGCCGCCGAAAAATCACCCTCTTCGGCGTAATACGGACCCTTGCGATAATCGAGTCGCGTGGCCAGTTCGGGAATCATGAAATTGAGATCGCTCCAGCCCTGACCGTGCGCGTGACTGCGCTGATTGACCAGCATGCCATCGACCGTCGTACGCAAGTCAGTGCCGTGATCGAGGTTGAAGCCGCGCAGATAGAACTGGTTGGCCTTGCCTTCGCCACTGTGCTGGCTGACGATCAGGCCGGGCGTCGCTTCGAGCAGTTCGCCGGCGCGGTAGACGGTGCGCGCCTCGAGCTGTTTTTGTGTGATCGTGCCGGCGCTGGCTGATTCGGCGATGCCGATCTGGGTCAGGCGCGAGGCCTCAACCACGACCGACTGTGTGGCCGGCTCCTGCTGGGCCTGAGCGCTGCCGGCGACGAGAGTGCCGAGGACGGTGGTGGCAAGCAGGGTATGGCGCAATGAGGACGAGCGACGGGACGACAGAAGACGCATGGGAAAAACCTTCGGCATGGGGCTGCAACAGGAAGTTCGTATGAGAAAATTTTTTTTGATCATACAAGATTCGACGCTAACAGGGATTCGGATTCAATTATTTGCGCGGACGCAGTTTTGGTGACGAAACCCGATGCTAGAATCCGGCCCGATGAACATGACTTTCTCCCTGCGCCGCGCCTCTGCTTGGATTGCATGGATTGCCTGCCTGGCGATCCTGATGGCGGCATTGGCACCGACGGTGTCGCATGCACTGGCTGCGGCCCGCGGCAGCAGCGACAGCTGGATGGAAATCTGTTCGGCCAGCAGCATCAAGTTCGTCAAGGTCGCGGCCAGCGACAATCCCGGCGAGCCTGCTCCGGCCAAACCGGCCATGCAGATGGATCACTGCCCGTTCTGCCTGACCCACGCCGGCGCGCTCGGCATGCCACCGCCCATCGCGACGTTTGCCGTACCGGTGATTGACTATGCCGCCACCTTCCCCGCCCTGTTTTATCAATCCCCACGTCCCTTATTCCTCTGGGCTGCCGCGCAGTCGCGCGCCCCACCCGCTTTTTCCTGATCGTCCCTGATTCCTGCCAGCCTGCGCCATCGCGCCGGGACTGGCGCGTCCTCATTTCGATTAAGAAGAAACCGCATGCGACTCACTCCATTAGCCTTGCTGGCAAGCGCAATCTTTGCGCCTGCCGTGCTTGCACAAACCCTCTCGGAAGCACCCACCCGCAGCCTCGGCACTGTCACCGTCACCAGCCCGCAACCGAGCTCGCTACCCTCGCAGATCCCGACCACGATGGAAGGCATCACCGGCCAGCAGATCGAGGCCACCGTCAATGCCACCGACAGCGAAGACGCGCTGAAGTATTTTCCTAGCCTGCTGGTACGCAAGCGCTACATCGGCGACTACAACCATGCGGTGCTGTCGAGCCGCGCGTCCGGTACCGGTAATAGCGCGCGATCGGCGGTGTATGCCGATGGCATCCTGCTGTCGAATTACCTCGGCAATGGCGCAACCTACGCGCCACGCTGGGGCCTGGTCACGCCGGAAGAAATCGCGCGCGCCGACGTCATGTACGGACCGTTCTCGGCGGCCTATCCGGGCAACTCGGTCGGTGCCGTGGTCGACTACGTGACGCGCATGCCGAAGCAGTTCGAAGCCCATGTGAAGGCCGGCTATTTCTCGCAGCCGTTCGAGCTGTACAACACCGGCAGCACCTATAACGGCTACCAGACCAGCGCGTCGCTGGGCAACAAGTCCGGCGACTGGTCGTGGTGGCTCAATGTCAACCGCACTGACAGCCACGGTCAGCCACTGACCTTCCCGACCCGCGCGATCAGCACCAGTGCGCCGGCCGCCAATGCGGTCGCCGTGACCGGTGCCGTGCCGGGCCTGGACCGCACCGGCACGCCGTGGCTGATTCTCGGCACCGCGACCGAGTACCACACGATCCAAGACCATGCGAAGGTCAAGCTGGCCTACGATATCTCGCCGACCATCCGCGCCAGCTACACGCTGGGCTACTGGCAGAACAGTTCCGAAGGACGGCCCGATTCCTACCTGCGCAATGCCAGCGGCGCGCCGGTGACGTCCGGCCCGATCAGCATCAATGGCAAGGGCTATGCGCTGACGCCGACCGATTTCAACCTGAGCAATGAAGCGATCGAACATGTGATGCATGGTCTGTCGGTCAAGTCGAATACCAGAGGCACGTGGGACTGGGAAGCGGCGGCCAGCCTGTACAGCTATCAGAAAGACCAGCTGCGCGCCGCGACGGTCGCCCTGCCGGCGGCGCTGTCAGGCGGTGCCGGTACCATTCAGGATCAGGATGGTACCGGCTGGCATACGCTGGCACTCAAGGGTATTTGGCGTCCGGCCGGCATCGGTGGCGCACACATCGCCGACTTCGGTTATCAGCAAGAGAACTACAAACTGCATGTACTGAAGTCGAACATCGCCGGCGACTGGCGCAGTGATGCGGCCGGTTCGCTCAACAATGAAGTCGGCGGCAAGGCGCAATTGCGTAGCCTGTATGCGCAGGACCGCTGGGCGCTGACGCCGCAATGGCAAGCGGTACTCGGCCTGCGTGCCGAAAACTGGACTGCCTCCGATGGCTATACCCGCTTCTCGTCGACCAGTACGGCCAACACCAGCTACGGCAATCGCAGCGAGAATTTCTTTTCGCCGAAAGCCGCGCTGTCGTATCGCTGGTCCGATGACACCGTGCTGAAAGCCTCGACCGGACGCGCGGTGCGCATGCCGACTGTCTCCGAGCTGTATGGCGCGACGGCGACCACCAATTCGAAATACATCAACGACCCGAACCTGAAACCGGAGAAATCCTGGACCAGCGAACTGACGGCCGAAAAGGAACTTGCCAGCGGCTTGTTGCGCATGACCTTCTTTACCGAGAACGTGCATGACGCGCTGTATTCGCAAACCACCTTTGATGCGGCTGCCAACAGCAATATCAGCCGGGTGCAGAACGTCACGCGGATGCAGACCAATGGCGTCGAGCTGGCCTTCAGCGGCGTCGATGTCGCACTGCGCGGACTGGATCTGTCGGGCAGCGTCACCTATGCCGATTCGCGGATCAAGGAAAACAGCGGCTTCGTACGGGTCGCCGGCGATACCCTCGGCAAAGTCCAACCGCGGGTACCGGTCTGGCGCGCGACCGCGCTGGCCAGCTACCGCATCGATCCGAAGTGGACCGCCACGGTGGGTGCGCGCTACAGCGGCAACCAGTTCTCGACGCTTAACAACGAAGACACCAATGGCTTTGCGTATCAGGGCTCGAGCAAGTACTTCACCACCGATCTGCGGGTGCGCTACCAGCTGGCCAAACAATGGACGGCCTCGTTCGGGATCGACAACCTGAACAACTACCAGTACTGGAATTTCCATCCGTATCCGCAGCGCAGCTATAGCGCGGAATTGAAGTTCGACCTGTGAAGCCTGCCCTGGCACTGCGACAGGCGCAGCGCTAGGAAGCGATGAACCTGTGCCCACCAATTCACGCGCTGCCGTAGGGTGTGCCCAC
>AEPR01000141.1 GCA_000195205.2 Oxalobacteraceae bacterium IMCC9480
TTGCCAAAAGGTTCTGGTCTTCGTTGTCCGACTCGTCTGTGATCAGGCCGGAGAACGCTGCGATGACTCGGCGCTTATGGTTTCCACTCGCAATGCGCTCGAAGGAGTCAGGGAACAGCAGGTGGAGCAACATGTGCCGGAGTTGCTTTGACTCTGCATCATCGATGCCTTCGACAAGCGCTTGGAAGCGCCACGGATCAGCCGCTGTCTCCTGCTGCTCGTCGGGGGTGAGCTTCTTCCAGGCAATTGCGAACTCGATAAGGAA
>AEPR01000140.1 GCA_000195205.2 Oxalobacteraceae bacterium IMCC9480
TGGGCTTAAGTTGATGCATATGGGGCACGACGAAACTGTGCCCACCCTACGGGAGGCTTGCTGCCTTGGCCTGGAGTCTGATGGATTGCGCATCTTGTCCGCTTTTAGCGTGCCGGTACCGGATACGTCGCCACGCTCGCATTGCCCTCGCGATTGACCGCCTTGACGCCGAAGAAGTAGTTGTCCTTCGAATGCCCCTTGACCGTGTATTGCGTGACATTGCCGACGTCGAGTCCGTCCTGCCACTGCGAGGCGGTCGTCTCGCGCCAGACGATGCGGTAGCCCAGCAGGTCCGGCTCGGGGTTGGCTTGCCAGCTCAGGGTCGAATCGTTTTCCAGTTTGGCGGTGCGCATCAGGACTTGTTGTGGCGCGGCCGGTGCCATGGCCAGCGAGGCCAGTGCTGCTGCGTTCACGCCGGCGACACGGGCCACGTAAAGCGGGTCAACAAACTCCGTCAGATCACCGAACCGGGTAGCATCTTCTACCCGCACGAACTGGTGCTGATGCCGGAAATCTTCGTTGGGTTCGGTAAAGCGCAGCGCTGCATAGCCGCGCTCGAGGAATGGAATATGGTCGCCGCCGCGCAGGTAACGGTCGCGCCGCTGAATCACCGTGACCTTGAAGTTATCCACGTAGCGTTCGCCGACTTCCTTGACATGGCGTGCCAGTTGCCGCGACAGCGAATCGTTTTCGCCACCGGGGGCAATCAGGCCGCGAATAGCGTCCGGCATCGCGCTGACGGCAGGGATGCCTTCGGCGAACAGCCGCACCTGGGTACCGTCGACCCGACCGTCGTCGGCGCGCGAGCTGCCGATGATGTCGTTGGTGAACATGCCGGCGATGTTCATGTTGTTCCGGCGGGCGTTGTCGGCCCAGTGGGTCGAGCCGAACAGCCCTTGCTCTTCACCGGCCACGGCCATGAAGACCAGCGTCGCGTCGAACTGGTAGTGCGCCATCACGCAAGCCATTTCGATGACCGCCGCGGTACCCGACGCATCATCGTTGGCACCGGGTGCGGCCGCATCGGCGTTGAGCTGGTCGCCATTGATCGAGTCATAGTGGCCGCTGACCACGTAGACCCGCGCGCGCCCGGCAGGCTGGGTACCGGGCAGGGTTGCCACCACGTTGACGATCTCGGTCGGTGCCACCAGTCGCGGTCCGGCCGGCTGGATGAAGGCGTCCATGCTCACTTGCAGACGACCACCGGCAGCAGCGCCGCAGCGCACCATCTCGGATTGAATCCAGCGCCGCGCGGCGCCAATGCCACGGGTGTCGGAAACCGTCTCGGAGGCGGTATGACGGGTCTGGAAGCTCACCAGTTTGTCGACATAGGCAGCGATGCGCTGCGGTGATATGTCCGCCACGATCTGCACGATTTGCGCTTGGCGCGCTTGCGTGTCGACACTGGCGGCAGTGGCCGGCAAAGCGATCGCCAGCATCAGCAGCGCCGGAATCGGGCGGTGGGCATTCAAAGCCATGGGTGTTCCTTGTCGGAGGGGATGCAAGTCAATCTGCAGACGGGCGGGAAGGCCGGTCTACCTCAGGGTAGAGCATTTCCGGAGTGAGCGCGTCAGCAGGTCGGCAGGATCCTAGTCCGGCACCTGCAGCGCCGTCACATCGCGCGCCGCCATCGCCGCACCAATCATCATCAGCACCGGTCCGCTGCAGTTGGGCAGGCCGTCTTCGAGCTGGCTCAGTGGCAGCCGGTAGATATGCTCGTCGGCGCGGCTGCAGTTCTCCACCACGATCACCGGGGTGTCGGGTGGATGACCCAGCGCCAGCAGGTTGCGTGCCGTCTTCACGGCTTCGCGCCCGCCCATGTATTGCACCAGCGTGTCGCAGGCCGGCAGCGTCGATTGCTCGGGCATGTCAGGCGCGGTGCTGGACGTGAAGAACGCGACGCTGCGAGCGATACCGCGTCGGGTCAGCGGTTGCTTGCTGGACGCGGCCGCTGCCAGCGCTGCGGTGATACCCGGCACCACCGCGCATTCAATGCCGTGCGATTCAATTGCACGCAATTCTTCATCGGCCCGACCGAACAGCATCGGATCGCCGCCTTTGAGGCGGACCACGCGGCTGTATTTGGCGGCCGCATCGATGATCTGCTGGTTGATCGCCAGCTGGGCCATCGAGCGCAGGCCGCAGCGCTTGCCGACCGCGATCAGCACCGCTTGCGGACACAGCGCCAGCATGTCGTCGGTCACGAGGGCGTCATACAGCACGACCTCGGCCTCGGCCAGCAAGCGCGCACCGCGCACCGTGATCAGGTCAGCCGCACCCGGGCCGGCCCCGACCAGCCAGACCTTGCCGTAGATCGTCACCGCTTCAGGCCAGGCGGATCATGCCGGCGGCCACCGTCTGGTGCGTGACTTCATCGATCAGGATGAAGGCCCCCGTGGCGCGGATGTCGTCATAGGCGTCAGCCGCCAACGGTTGCTGGACAGTCAGGCTGATGCTGGCGATGTCATTGAGTTTCAGGCCGGTGGCAGGACGCTTTTCCTGCGTGTTGATATCGAGCAGCGTGTCAACGCCGGTGACCTTGGCCGCGACCTGGCGGGTGGTGTGCTTGAGCCAGTATTTGCGACGCATGTCGAGCGGTTCTTCGGACAGCCAGCAGACGTCGGCAATGACGTTCTTGAGCAGTGTGGCCGGACGATCGGCCGTGACGATCATGTCGCCGCGCGAGATGTCGACATGCTCGTTGAGCAGCAGCGTGATCGATTGACCGACCACGGCGG
>AEPR01000139.1 GCA_000195205.2 Oxalobacteraceae bacterium IMCC9480
CGGGCCGACAAGACCACCAACCTGAACTACATCCGCCTGCAAAGCGAACTCGGCAACGGCTGGGCAATCGACAACAATCTGTATCACTACAATTACACCAACACCACGCTGGCAGCGGACAGCGGCAACCTGCCCGGCGTTGGATTCGGCAGCGTGGTCAATGCCAACGGCAGCAAGCTGGCCGGCCAGATGCCCGGCTATGTCAAGACCAACGAGTACAAGGTCACCGGCGACATCTTCAAGCTCAGCAAGCAGTTCGCGGCCGGTCTGGCCCGCACCGGCGTCTGGCTGGAGCAAGCTGATACGCACCGCAGCACCTACGATGTCAATGTGCTGACGATGCTGCCAAGCTACAAGGAAGCCGCCGTCGCGGGTGTGTTCACGGGCATCAACAACGTCAAGTACGAGCAGCAATCCGGCTGGAAAAGTTACCAGCCGTTCGCCGAATTCGAATGGGCCGCCACGCCTGACCTGACGATCACGCCCGGTATAAAGACCATGCTGACCAAGCTCAATGTCAATGCCTCGGTGAACCAGACCGCGCGCTTGACCCAGCAGGTCGACAAGGATTTCCATGCGACGCTGCCCTTCCTGACCGCCAACTACAAGCTCAGCCCGGTCTGGTCGACCTACGCTCAATATGCCAAGGGCATGCTGGTACCGGACATCAGCCTGTTCCAGAGCACCAATGCCAATGCCACCTCGATCGAGGCACAGCGCTCCACCAATTACCAGCTGGGCGTGGTCCACAAGACCGACAAGCTGCTGTTCGATGCTGATCTGTATTACATCGATTTCAGCAACAAGTTCGCGGTCGTGCCAGGCACGGATGCGCAGCCGGTGTATTACAACCAGGGCGGCGTGACCTACAAGGGACTGGAAGGACAAGTGACGTACGCGTTCATGAATGGCTTGTCGCTCTACACGAACGGCTCGCTCAACCGCGCCGAATCGAAGGCCACCGGACTGACCGTCGCGACCGTGCCGGACTCGACCGCGGCACTCGGCTTGCTGTACCAAATGGCTGGCTGGTCCGGTTCGTTGATCTACAAGCGCACCGGTTCGACCTACGCGCTGGATGATCAGGGCTACAAGCTCAACCCGATCACCGCCACCAACCTCAATGCCAGCTACACCTTCGCCCATCCGGGCATGGGCGTCAAAAGCATGAAGCTGCAGTTCGGTATTTACAACCTGTTCAACAAGCAGGACGTGATTGCCGTCAAGCCGGTCAATACCACCGCCGGCACCGCCAGCTATGGCGTTGCCGCTGCCGGTGATACCTTTCTGTTCCAGCCGGAACGCAGCGTGATGGCGTCGCTCAACGTCCTGTTCTAAACTTTCAAGCCGGTCCGACAGTCCGACGGAAAATTGTTTTCCGTCGGATTTTTCCATTCCGGCTTCAGGAGTCCTGCATGATCTCTTACACACAATTCAATTGCACGCTAAGCATCTTCGCGCTGCTACTTGCCGGCTGCGCACCGATGCCTGTCAATGACCACTCTGCCGGACTGACGACCTTCGTCGTGCTCGGCGAGCAGGGCCAGGCAGTCGCCCGCGTGCTGACAGACGCCGCGCAATGTCCGCGCATTCGCATCGATGGCGTTGACGTGGCCATGGACGTGCGCGCTGCCGCCGGCACCGTCGCGCAGCGCACGACCCGCTCCGCGCCGGCCGACTCCAAGCCATCGGGCTTCCCGCTACTGACCTGCGAAAAAATCCTGCCGGCACAAACCACGTCGGCCATCGTCGCGGGTCACGCGCTGCCACTGCCGAAAACCGAAGCCAGGCGCATCGTCGTCATCGGCGACACCGGTTGCCGCCTCAAGAAAAGCGACCAGGCCTACCAGCCCTGCAACGATGCCGCGCACTATCCGTTCGCCCGCATCGCCGCTGCCGCCGCCCGCTGGCAGCCCGATCTGGTGATCCATGTCGGCGATTATCACTACCGCGAAAATGCCTGTCCCGATGACAATGCCGGTTGCGCGGGTAGCAGCTGGGGCTATGGCTGGGATGCCTGGCGCGATGATTTTTTCAAGCCGGCAGCCCCATTGCTGCAAGCGGCACCGTGGGTGCTGGTGCGCGGCAATCACGAATCCTGCAGCCGTGCCGGCCAGGGCTGGTGGCGCATGCTAGACCCGCGTCCGCTGCAAGCCGGACGCGACTGCAACGATCCCGCCAATGACGATCTCGGCGACTTCAGCGATCCGTATGCCGTACCGCTAGGCGGCGATGCGCAGGTCATCGTGCTCGATACCTCCAACACCACCGGCAGCCCCATCGCGCAAGACGATGTCCGTAGCGGCAAATACCGCGCAATGTATCGTCAGGCCGACCAGTTGTCGCAGCAAGCCAGCTACAACTTCGGTGCGAACCACCAGCCTATCCTGGGTTTCTATGCCTATGAGGATGCCAAGGGCATCGTCAACGTACTTCCTGGCAATCAGGGTATCCAGTCGGTTTTTGGTGCGCTCAATCCCTTGATCATGCCGGCACGCATCGATGCGCTGCTGTCGGGACACACGCATCTCTGGCAACAAGTCAGCTTTGCCAGCGCCCATCCGACCCAGTTCATCGCGGGCTTTTCAGGGACGATGGAAGACCTGGTGCCCTTGCCAGACGTCCTCCCGTCCGGCGCGACACCCGCACCCGGCGCCATCGTCGCCAGCGTCAGCGCCTGGACCGGCGGCTTCGGTTACATGACCATGGAGCGCAGCGGCGCGCGGCAATGGCAAGTCCGGGTATGGGATACGGCAGGCCGCGAGGTCAATCGTTGTCAGGTCGAGGGCAGCAAGTCGGCTTGCGAGAAGGCGCGCATTCAGTGACGGGATGTCTCTACGTCCTGCGCTTGTGCGAAATAAGCGCAGGAAAGCATCTATAATCCAAAGCTTTCCGATAGCTCACCACTGTGACCCCATGAAGGTATTTCGCGGATTACCCAATGCTGCGGCCCGTGCGCCGTGCGCGCTGACCATCGGCAATTTCGATGGCGTCCACCTCGGTCACCAGTCCCTGCTGGCGCGCGTGTCCGAGGCAGCCGGCAAGCTCGGACTCGATTCCGCCGTGATGACGTTCGAACCGCACCCGCGCGAATATTTCGCCCGGGTCCAGGGCGATCCGGCCAAGGCACCGGCCCGCATCGCCAACCTGCGCGACAAATTGCGTTCGCTGCATCAGGCCGGCATTGATCGGGTCATCGTCCAGCACTTCAATGCGCATTTTGCGGCGCTGACACCCGACGACTTTATCCGTCACATCCTGGTCGATGGCCTGCATGTGAAATGGCTGATGGTCGGCGAAGACTTCTGTTTTGGCGCGCGCCGCGCCGGTAATGTCGCGCTGCTGATCGAAGCCGGCCAGCGCTACGGATTTCATGTCGAGACCCTGCCGACGGTGCGTCACGACGGCACGCGGATTTCGTCATCGGCCATCCGCGATGCGCTGCACGCGGGCAATTTTGCGCAAGCTCATCAGATGCTGGGCCACCCGTATGCGATGTCCGGTCATGTCATTCACGGCAAGAAGCTCGGCCGCACGATCGGCTTTCCGACGCTCAATCTGGCGGTCACGCATAAGCATCCGGCACTGAGCGGCATTTATGTCGTGCAAGTGCACGGCCTGGCTGACCAGCCGCTGCCGGGCGTGGCCAGCATCGGCGTGCGTCCGACGGTCGATGACAGCGGCCGCGTGCTGCTCGAAACCCATGTCTTCGACTTCGCTGCCAACTGCTACGGCAAGCTGATCCGGATCGAATTCCTGAAAAAATTGCGCTCCGAAGAAAAGTACACCGACCTGCCGTCGCTGACCGCAGCCATCGCCAACGATGCCAGTAACGCGCGCGATTATTTCCGCGATGCCAGCGCCGTTGCCCTGTCGGCGACCGACCGAATTTAACGCTCTTCCTCGCATGCATCGCCCGGCGGGCACTGGTCACCGACCAGCCCGCCGCACCAGATTCCAGACCTCCTTCGAAGAAATCCCATGTCCGATACCAAACCTAGCAAGCCTGCCGGTAAAGCCGGCGGAAAACCCGCCAGCAAATACCCGGTCAACATGCCCGACACGCCGTTCCCGATGCGCGGCGACCTCGCCAAGCGCGAGCCGCAATGGATCACCTCGTGGCAGGAAAAAAAGCTTTACGAGCGCGTGCGCAAGGCCGCCAAGGGCCGACCGCTGTTCGTGCTGCACGACGGCCCGCCGTATGCCAATGGCGACATCCACATCGGCCATGCGGTCAACAAGGTGTTGAAGGACATCGTGGTCAAGTCGCGCAACCTGGCCGGCTTCGATGCACCGTACGTCCCGGGCTGGGATTGCCACGGCATGCCGATCGAAATCCAGATCGAAAAACAGTACGGCAAGAGCTTGCCGACGGCCGAGGTGCTGGAAAAATCGCGCGCTTATGCGACCGTCCAGATCGAACGCCAGAAGCTGGACTTCATCCGCCTGGGCGTACTCGGCGAATGGGACAACCCGTACACCACGATGAACTTCGGCAATGAAGCCGACGAGTTACGCGCGCTCGGCACCATCCTGCAAAAGGGCTATGTGTATCGCGGCCTGAAGCCGGTCAACTGGTGCTTCGATTGCGGTTCGGCCCTGGCCGAAGCCGAAGTCGAATACCAGGAAAAACGCGACCCGGCCATCGATGTCGGCTTCGCCTTCGCCCAGCCTGAAAAAATCGCGGCGGCCTTTGGCCTGGCTTCCCTGCCGACTGAACGCGGCTATTGCGTGATCTGGACCACGACACCGTGGACCATCCCGGCCAACCAGGCCATGAACGTGCATCCCGAATTCGATTACGCGCTGGTGCAGACCGCGCGCAATGGCGAACCGCTGCTGCTGATCCTGGCGTTGGACCTGGTCGAGGCCTGTCTGAAACGCTACGGCCTCGAAGGCAGCGTCATCGCCACCTGCAAGGGTGCGGCGCTGTCGCTGATCGCCTTCAAGCATCCGCTGGCTGACACCGATCCCGGCTACGACCGCCTCTCGCCAATCTATCTGGCCGAGTATGTCGCGCTCGATACCGGCACCGGCATCGTCCATTCGTCGCCGGCGTATGGCGTCGATGACTTCCTGTCGTGCCGCGCGCATGGCATGAAGGATGACGACATGCTCAATCCGGTGATGGGCGATGGCCGCTATGCATCGTGGCTGCCGTTCTTCGGTGGCATGACAATCTGGGAAGCCTCGAAGCCGATCTGCAGCAAGCTCGATGAAGCCGGGTCGCTGTTCAAGCTGGTGATGTTCGAACACAGCTACATGCATTGCTGGCGCCACAAGACGCCAATCATCTATCGCGCCACCTCGCAATGGTTTGCCGGCATGGATCGCACGCCGAAAGATGGCGGCCCGACCCTGCGCGAAACCGCGCTGGCCGGCATCGATGCGACCACGTTTTATCCGGGCTGGGGCAAGGCACGCCTGCACGGCATGATCGCCAACCGGCCGGACTGGACGCTGTCGCGCCAGCGCCAGTGGGGCGTGCCGATGGCCTTCTTCGTGCACAAGGAAACCGGCGACCTGCATCCGCGTACTCCCGAATTGCTGGAACAGATTGCCCGGCGCGTTGAAGTCGCCGGCATCGATGCCTGGCTGACCATCGAGCCGAAGGACTTGCTCGGCGACGAAGCTGACCAGTACATCAAGAACAAGGACACGCTCGACGTCTGGTTCGATTCCGGCACCACGCACCAGACCGTGCTGCGCGGCTCGCACGCGCAGTCGTCGCACTTCCCGGCCGACCTGTACCTCGAAGGCTCGGACCAGCATCGCGGCTGGTTCCATTCGTCGCTGCTGACCTCATCAATGCTCAATGGCTGCGCGCCGTACAAGACCTTGCTGACGCACGGTTTCGTCGTCGATGGCGAAGGCAAGAAGATGTCGAAGTCAGTCGGCAACGTGGTCGCGCCGCAGAAAGTGGCGGACTCGCTCGGCGCCGATATCCTGCGCCTGTGGGTCGGCTCGACCGACTATTCGGGCGAGCTGTCGATCTCCGACGAGATCCTCAAGCGCGTCACCGAAAGCTATCGTCGCATCCGCAACACGCTGCGCTTCCTGTTGGCCAACACGTCGGACTTCAACGCCGCCACCGATGCGGTGCCGGTGGCCGACCTGCTCGAAGTGGACCGCTACGCGCTGGCCCGCATCACGCAATTGCAGGCCGAAATCATGGCGCATTACGAGGTCCATGAATTCCATCCGGTGACCTCGAAATTACAGATGTACTGCTCGGAAGACCTTGGTGGTTTTTATCTGGACGTGCTGAAAGACCGGCTCTATACCGCTGGTGTTGGCTCGGTCGCGCGTCGTTCGGCACAGACCGCGATCTGGCACATCACGCAAACGCTGCTGCGTTTGATGGCACCGATTTTGTCGTTCACGGCCGAAGAAGCGTGGGCGATTTTCGCCGATCCGGCAGCATTCGCCGCCAGCGACGAGACCATCTTCACGCAAACCGGCTGGGTCTTGCCGGCCGTGGCCGATGCGGATGCGCTGCTGCAGCGCTATGCTGCGTTGCGCGAAGTGCGCACCGAAGTCTCGAAGCAGCTGGAAGAAGTGCGCATTGCCGGTAGCATCGGTTCCTCGTTGCAAGCCGAAGTCGAACTGCGTGCCAGCGGTGCGAAGTACGATTTGCTGGCCAGTCTGGACGATGACTTGCGCTTCGTACTGATCACCTCGCAGGCAACGGTTAGCCAGGTCGCGGCAGAGGCCGACGAGTCCATCGTCGTCACGCCGTCGGCCGCGCCAAAATGCGAACGCTGCTGGCACTACCGCGCCGATGTGGGCAGCGATGCAGCGCATGCGGAACTCTGCGGCCGTTGTGTGGCCAATCTGTTTGGCGCGGGTGAATCGCGCCATTTCGCGTGACCTTTCTTTCTTTGACGGACTGATTCCATGGCTACCAAAAACCGTTTTTCGACTGCACCGCGTTCGGGCCTCGGCCCGTGGCTGGGCATTGCTGCGATCATCGTGCTGATCGACCAGCTGACCAAGATCACGATTACCAAGCTATTCGCCTATGGCGAATCGCTGCCGGTGACCTCGTTCTTTAACCTCGTGCTGGTGCATAACCAGGGCGCGGCGTTCAGCTTCCTGGCCAACGAGTCCGGCTGGCAGCGGTATTTTTTTTCTGCGCTCGGCACCGCGGCGGCCGTGTTCATCATCTACCTGCTCAAACGCAATGCCGGCCAGCGCCTGTTTTGCTGGGCACTGACGCTGATCCTCGGCGGCGCAGTCGGCAATGTCATTGATCGCGGGATGCACGGCTACGTGATCGACTTCCTCGATGTCCATGTCGCCGGCTGGCACTGGCCCGCCTTCAATGTGGCCGACAGCACTATCTGCATCGGCGCCATCCTGTTCGTGCTTGACGAACTGCGTCGCGTCAACAAATAACCCAGCGGAGCACTCATGGATCTCGCAGGAAAACATATCGTGCTGGGACTGACCGGCGGCATCGCCGGCTACAAGGCGGCCGAACTGACCCGCGCGCTGATCAAGGCCGGTGCCACCGTGCAGGTCGTCATGACCGATGCGGCAACGCATTTCATTGCCCCGGTGACGATGCAGGCACTGTCCGGCAAGACGGTTTTTACGGATCAGTGGGATGCGCGCATCGCCAACAACATGGCGCATATCGACCTGACCCGCAACGCCGATGCCATCGTCATCGCGCCTTGCTCGGCCGACTTCATCGCCAAGCTGGCGCAGGGTCGTTGCGATGATTTGCTGTCGACCTTGTGCGTGGCGCGGCCGGCCACGCTGCCGCTGCTGATCGCGCCGGCCATGAATGTCGAGATGTGGCAGAACGCCGCGACACAGCGCAATGTGCAGCAGCTTGTTCTCGATGGCGTGCAGGTGCTCGGTCCCGATGCCGGCGACCAGGCCTGCGGCGAGACCGGCATGGGCCGCATGCTCGAACCGATGCAACTGCTTGACGACGTGATCGCGGCCTTCCAGCCCAAGGTACTGCTTGGCAAACGCGTGCTCATTACCGCCGGCCCGACTTTCGAACCGATCGACCCGGTGCGCGGCATCACCAATTTATCGTCCGGAAAAATGGGCTATGCGCTGGCCCGCGCAGCACGCGAAGCTGGTGCCGACGTGACGCTGGTGTCCGGTCCGACCGCCCTTGCCACGCCGACCGGCGTGCAGCGCATCAATGTGCAGACGGCGCAGCAGATGTTCGACATCGTGCTGTCGCATGTGAGCGGCCAGGATGTCTTCATTGCGGTGGCTGCCGTGGCTGACTGGCGCGTCGTCAATGCCAGCGAACAGAAGCTGAAAAAAAACGCCGGGAGTGCGTTGCCGCAGCTCGAATTCGCACTTAATCCGGACATCCTTGCCACGGTCGCTGCCTTGGCCGATAAACCGTATTGCGTCGGCTTCGCCGCAGAATCCGAGGACTTGCTCAAGCATGGCAAAGCCAAGCGCGAGCGCAAGGGCATCCCGCTTTTAGTCGGCAATATTGGTCACGCGACTTTCGGCAAGGACGACAACGAACTGGTGCTGTTCGATGCCAATACCGAAATCCATTTTCCCCACGCGCCCAAGCAGCAACTGGCGCGCCAGCTGATCACCGAGATCAGCGAGCGCCTGCTTACGCATATCCCCTGATACCGCCATGTCCCTCAAAACGATCGCCATCAAAATTCTCGACCCGCGCATGCAGAACCTGCTGCCGGCCTATGCGACCAGCGGCAGCGCCGGTCTCGACCTGCGTGCCTGCCTCGATGCACCGCTGACTCTTCAGCCTGGCGAAACCCATCTGGTGCCAACCGGCCTGGCGATCCATCTGGGCGATCCCGGCTATGCCGCGATGATCCTGCCGCGCAGCGGCCTGGGCCACAAACATGGCATCGTGCTGGGGAACTTGGTCGGGCTGATCGACTCCGATTACCAGGGTCAATTGATGGTATCGACCTGGAATCGCGGCCAGACCGCCTTCACACTGGAACCCATGGACCGGCTTGCGCCACTGGTGATCGTGCCAGTGCTGCAGGTCGGTTTTCATGTGGTCGACGACTTTGCCGACAGTGCCCGCGGCGAAGCAGGATTCGGTAGTACCGGAAAAAATTAATGGAGAAAACAATGCACGTAGTGGTTGAACCGACTGGACAACATCGCCGTTCAGCCTTGATCGCTCTCGGCGTCGCCGCCTTCCTGTCAGCCTGCGCGACACCGGCACCAACGACCGCACCCGCGTCCCCGCAAGCCAGTGTTACCAACCCGGCCACACCGCCTGCGATCGTGACACCGCCAGTGCCGGTGGTGAGCTCAGCCGAAGAAACCGCACTGCGCCAGCTGGTCGCGTTACAAGACCGGCTGGATCGGGTTGCCGGCCCGCTGCTCGTCAACAATCCGGCTTTGTGCAAGCGCAATGCGCGGCGCTTGCTTGGGTTCACCGCGAAGACCAAATATTCGTATTCGACCGAATTCATTCCTGCCGCGCAAAAGCTGCTTAAGCTCGACGAGCGCTTACGCGTCACCGGCGTGCTGGCGGGCAGTGGCGCCGACAAGGTTGGCGTCATGACTGGCGACAGCCTGCTGGCGGTCAATAACAAAGCCTTGCCGCAAGGTGCCAACGCCGAACGCCAGGCCGCTTCGCTACTGGCACCCATCGTGACTGCCCGGGGCAACGTCAAGCTGACCGTCTTGCGCAATAACCGCCAGATGGTGCTCGATGTACCGCTCACGATGGCGTGTGCATTCCGGGTCGAACTGGGCAATACAGATGCCGTCAATGCGTATTCCGACGGCTACCGCGTACTGGTCACGCGCGGCATGCTGGCGTATGTCAAGTCCGATCAGGAACTGGCCTATGTACTGGCCCGCGAGATGGCACACAATGCGCTGAGCCACCCGATACGACTGCGCAGCAGCGCAACAATCGCCGGGGTGATCGACAACCTGATCCGCATCAATCCCGATCTGGGCATGGTGAACGGCACCGCCGGCATCAAGCCGTATAGCCAGGAAATCGACGCGGCGGCCGATGTGACGGGGCTGTTCATGGCCGCAAGGGCTGGCTACGATGTCGACGGTGCATCTGCATTCTGGCAAG
>AEPR01000138.1 GCA_000195205.2 Oxalobacteraceae bacterium IMCC9480
GCCGGTACCTGGAACAATGCCGGGACGCTGGCTATCGGAGACGGCGGCACCCTTCAACTCGGCGGCAATTTCACCAGCGCCGACATCGGTGCCATCCACCGCAGCGGTGTCACCAAAACCAGCGTGACAGGCATCTGGGATAACTCTGCCACTACTCTCGTGGCACCGTATGACATCGATGCGAACGCCCATGTCGGCGCGTTCAGTCTGGCCAGCGGGACAATCAAAGGCGGCGTGATTTCCGCTAGCAGCGGGTCCGTGATCACGGCGGGCCCCACCGTTTATTATCAGCCATCGATCCTCGATGATGTCACCTTGCAGGCCAACCTGGTGCTGCAGGATTCCGCCCATCTCAATGTCCCGAACCGGCTGACACTCGATAACAGTACGATCACGCTGAGACCGTATTCCACCTTGCAGTTCACCAGCCCGACCGGGTTGCTGACTACGACCCGTGATCGAAACACCGGCAACGGCACCGGATCGATACTGCTGGGTAGCGGACCTAATGCGTACTACGGAATGATCGGAGTCAGCACTCCCGACAATGCACTGACCATTGACACCGCCGTCACCGTGACCGGTACCGCTTACAACAGCTTCATTGATCTCGGTACCGGCGGCATCATCAAAGGC
>AEPR01000137.1 GCA_000195205.2 Oxalobacteraceae bacterium IMCC9480
CACCGCCAAAATCATGCGCGATGACATGGCAGCCTACGATGCCGATTCATCGAAGTACACCCAGTCGCTGGGTTGCTGGCACGGTTTTATCGGCCAGCAAAAGATGATTTCGATCAAAAAACACTTCAACAGCACCGAGCGTCGCTACCTGTATCTGTCGGGCTGGATGATTGCCGCTCTGCGCTCCGAGTTCGGTCCCTTGCCTGACCAGTCGATGCACGAGAAGACTGCCGTCGCCGACCTGATCCGCGAGCTCTACACCTTCCTGCGCCAGGCAGATGCACGTGAACTGGGCGGCCTGTTCCGCCAGCTCGATAGCGCCGAAGGCGCTGCCAAACAAGCGATCCAGAGCCAGATCGATAACTTCATCACCCACGTCGTGCCTATCATTGCCGACATCGATGCCGGTTTCGGCAATGCCGAAGCAACCTACCTGATGGCCAAGCAATTGATCGAAGCCGGTGCCTGCTGCATCCAGATCGAAAATCAGGTCTCCGATGAAAAGCAGTGCGGCCATCAAGACGGCAAAGTTACGGTGCCACACGAAGACTTCCTCGCCAAGATCCGCGCTGTGCGTTACGCCTTCCTTGAGCTGGGCATCGACGACGGTATCATCGTCGCCCGTACCGACTCGCTGGGCGCCGGCCTGACCAAGCAGATCGCTGTCACCCGCGAGCCGGGCGATCTGGGCGATCAATACAATTCCTTCCTCGATGCCGACGAAGTCTCGCTCGATCAAATGAGCAACGGCGACGTGGTCATCAAACGCGATGGCAAGCTCGTGCGTCCGAAGCGCTTGGCCAGCAACTTGTTCCAGTTCCGCGCCGGCACGGGCGAAGAGCGTTGCGTGCTCGATTCCATCACCTCGCTGCAAAACGGTGCCGACCTGCTCTGGATCGAAACCGAAAAGCCGCATATCGCCCAGATCGGCGGCATGGTCAGCGCGATTCGCAAAGTCATTCCGAACGCCAAGCTGGTCTACAACAACAGCCCGTCATTCAACTGGACCCTGAACTTCCGCCAGCAGATTTTCGACAGCATGAAAGCCGCCGGCAAGGATGTCTCGACCTACGACCGCGCCAAGCTGATGAGCGTCGACTACGACACCACCGAACTGGCATTGGCTGCCGATGAAAAAATCCGCACGTTCCAGGCTGACTCAGCCCGCGAAGCCGGCATTTTCCATCACCTGATCACGCTGCCGACCTACCATACCGCGGCTTTGTCGACCGACAACCTGGCCAAAGACTATTTTGGCGAACAAGGCATGCTCGGTTACGTAGCTGGTGTTCAGCGCAAGGAAATTCGTCAGGGGATCGCTTGTGTCAAGCATCAGAACATGTCCGGTTCGGACATTGGCGATGATCACAAGGAGTATTTCAGCGGCGAAGCAGCACTGAAAGCTTCCGGCAAAGACAACACGATGAACCAGTTCTGATTCTGGTTCGACCCTGCCGGAAAAGGCGGGTGGTGGCGTTCTCCGGTACGGAAACGCCCTGATCCGCCAGCTCTGTCAAAGCACCTCGATTGCTCGCGCAACCGGGGTGTTTTTCATTGGGCGGATCGATTGCAATCCGGACCGCCGGTATAGGGCGATACCGGACCGTTCTATCAGGAGCGCTTGCCGGTAGGACGGGCTTGCCGGAAACCCGGCTTGGAGAGAATTTCGACGTAGGCTTCGGTAGCACCTGCGCCGGCAACGATGTCGAGTTGTGCCGTCAGGGCCGACAGATGAACCGATGCTGCGGTTTCCTTGCTGGCGCCGACGCGGCAATCGAAGTCGATGAAATCGACACCGTCAGGCAGTTCGCGACGCTGTTCGCGCTTGATGTACTTGCGGATGTCGTGTTTGACGGCATCGAGCAC
Source organism: Oxalobacteraceae bacterium IMCC9480 (assembly GCA_000195205.2). GTDB lineage: Bacteria > Pseudomonadota > Gammaproteobacteria > Burkholderiales > Burkholderiaceae_D > Actimicrobium. The sequence goes on from AEPR01000137.1 coordinate 1,867, forward strand.
GCGGTCGCGGTGCAGACCTTCTTGGGTCAGTGGAAAGATTTTTCTCATGGCGATTCGGGAACGCTTGCGGCGCATACAGTGGATTGAAGGGCGCGATTATACGCGACGGGTTATCCTGAGCGCCTTATGATGACACCCCGTGAACCCCACCCCGTACCGAGCAAGGAAGACATTGCCTTGCTTGCACCTTTTGACCGTCTCGGACTCGAACAAATCGTGCTTGTCAAGACTGCCGGCCAGGCCCGCGAGGCCTGCGCCGCCCTGCTCGACAGCCCGGTCTGGGGCTTCGATACCGAGTCGCGACCGACCTTCTTCAAGGATCAAGTATCCGACGGTCCGCACATCGTCCAGCTCGCAACGCAGCACCGTGCCTGGGTATTCCAGCTGAGCGATCCGGACTGCGTGGCGCAAGTTTCGGCGCTACTGGCCAGCCCCAAACATGTGAAAGCCGGCTTCGGACTGGGCGACGACACCCGCCGCATTCTCTCCAAACTGGGCGTAGCACCGGCTGCCGTGCTGGACCTCAACAGCGTGTTTCGGGCACGCGGTTATCGCAAGGATATGGGTGTCAAGGGAGCGGTGGCGGTCCTGTTCAACCGGCGCTTCATGAAGTCAAAAAAAGCCGCCACTTCAAACTGGGCCAACCCCAAGCTGACCGACGCACAAGTGCTATACGCGGCCAATGATGCGTATGGCGCGGCCCGTGTGCATGATGCGCTGGGCCTGGACTGATGCCCTCCCCTGCAGTGATGACGATGGCGGCGATCGACTTGGCGGCAACCGAACTGGTGAATCGCCGGCGCACTCACCGGCAAGGCGACGCGCTACCGGAGCACTGCCGTCCGGCCGATGTCGCTGCAGCGCTGGCAATCCAGCGCGCCGTCACGCGCCAGCTCGGCGCGGTAATCGGCGGGTGGAAATGTGCCTTGCCATCGCCCGGAAAACTGGTGCTGGCACCGCTCTACCGGCAGTCCATTCACACGACCAGTCCCTGTCCGGTGCGGGTGCGCGGCGATGGCATCATCCGCGTCGAGCCGGAACTGGCTTATGTCCTTGGCCGCGACGTGCCGGTGCGCGATCAACCGTATGCGCCGGCGGAAATCGACAGCGCCATCGCACACACGCACCTGGCACTCGAACTGCTCGAAAGCCGCTACACCGATCATCACGCCGTCGGCTTCCTCGACAATCTTGCTGACGGACTGGTCAACCAGGGACTATTCCTCGGCCCGATCGTCGATGACGATGCCGGCAGCGGCGAACTGACACTACAGATTGACGGCACCCTCGTGCCCGGCCGCCATCCCGACGGCAATCCGCGCCTGCCGCTGTACTGGCTCGCGAACGCGCTGCACAGCCAGGGCGACTACTTGCGCGCCGGGCAAGTGGTGATCACCGGCTCGTATGCCGGCAGCCTGCCGCTGGCGACCGGTGTGCCGGTGCACATTCGCTACGGCGTACTCGGTAGCTTGTCGGTTTCCTTTGCGGCGGATGACTGAGCCAGCCGCTGTCGCCGGTATCTTCCGTCCCCGGCTGACGCTGCAAACACTGACCCGCGGCGATGGCTTGCTCGGGATGCGGCCGTCCGGCCTGTTCGGGCCGCGCGGCGGCAGCGTGACCGTGGCGCGGATCGACTGGACCTATGCAACGGCGTCCGGCCTGCGCTGGCAGATCGCCGCCCCCACTGCATTGCTCAATCGTCGTCCGGCCGGCATGCCGCCGGTATTTGACGAGACCGGTCAGCATGTCGCGCTACTGCGCGACCTCGATGCCGAGGCCAATGCGCTGGACCGCATTCTCGAACTGGGTTTTCATCCTTTGCCGGCCAGGGCGCTGCAATGGCGCAGCGATAGCACGCTACCCGCCAGCGAGCCGCTGTGGAGCCTGCTGCAGGAATCGTTCTTTGGTGATTTCTGGGCCGAGCAATTGCCGGGATTGCAGGAACTGGGCTGGCGCGTGGTCGTCATGCCGGGCTTCGCGCACGAGAGCGTCCCTGTCGAGGCATGGCATCTGGTGGTCAATCCGGCCAACGGCGACGTACTCGGCAAGGAAGTCGCGGCACCGCTGCGACGTCGCGCCAATGGCGTCGTTGCGCTGGCCGGGCCGGCCAATGCCGGTTCGTGGCTGCTGTTGCTGGGCGTCGAGATCAATGGCGAGCTGCTCGACCTGGTGCCGATGCTGGCGCTGCTGCTCAAACAAGACCGGCGCTGGCTCAATGCCGGGCTGATCGCCCAGATCGACGATGCGGCGCTGATCCGCTTGCGCGCACCGGGCGGCAAACGCATCGATGCGCTGGCCGCGCCGCTCAAGGCCATCGTCAGCAGCATGCTCGATTTGCTGACCGATCCGCGCCGCAAGGAAGGACCGCTGCCGCTGTCATCGTGGGATGCCGAACGGCTGGAACAATTGCGCACCAGCCTGCTGGACTCGCAAGCCGACCGGGCGGGTCCGCACGGAGGTTGGCAATTGCAGGGTCAGGACGGCTTGCAACAACTGGTGCAGCGCTTGTCGGCGGTCGGCGGCATCGCACCGGTGACGGCACCGGCAGGCCTGGGCGTGACCTTGCGGCCGTATCAATTGCATGGCGTCGCGTGGCTGCAATACCTGCGCGCCCACGACCTTGCCGGCATCCTGGCCGACGACATGGGACTGGGCAAAACCGCCCAGGCGCTGGCGCATTTGCTGATCGAAAAGCAGGCCGGCCGGCTGGTCAATCCGGCACTGGTGGTGCTGCCGACGTCGCTGCTATTTAACTGGCAAGCGGAAGCCGCGCGGATGGCACCGGACCTGAGCGTGCTGACCTTGCAGGGATCGCAGCGCGATGACGACTTCGGGCGGATGGCCGAATACGACATCGTGCTGACCACGTATCCGCTGGTGTGGCGCGACCTCGATCGCTTGCGGGTGCAAGCCTTCCATCTGCTGATCCTCGATGAAGCGCAAAGCGTCAAGAATCCGGCCGGACGCAGCGCCAATGCGATCCGCCGGCTGCAGGCGCGACATCGCCTGTGCATCACCGGCACGCCGCTTGAAAACCATCTGGGCGAACTCTGGACCCAGTTTGATTTTCTGCTGCCGGGTTTTCTGGGAGACCAACGCACGTTCCAGCGCCTGTGGCGCAAGCCCATCGAGATCAATGGCGAGACGATTCGGGCGCAATTGCTGGCGCAGCGCGTGCGTCCGTTCATCCTGCGCCGGCGCAAAAGTGAGGTCGCCACCGAGCTGCCGCCGCGCATCGACATCATCAAGCGCGTGCAATTGCAGGGACATCAGCGCGACCTGTACGAGAGCGTGCGGGTGGCCTGCGACGAACAGGTGCGCCGCGTGCTGGCCCGCAAGGGCTTTCGCAGCGGGCAGATCACCATCCTCGATGCCTTGCTGAAATTGCGCCAGGTGTGCTGCGATCCCTATCTGCTGAAAGGTCCGGCAATGGTGCCGGCAATGGAGCGCGCCAAGCTCGAATTGCTGCGCGACCTGTTGCCGGGACTGGTGGCTGAAGGACGCCGCATGCTGGTGTTTTCGCAGTTCACCGAATTGCTGGCGCTGGTGCAAACCGAACTCGATGCGCTGGACTTGCCGTGGCTGGCCCTGACCGGTGCCACGCCGGTCGGGCAGCGCGCTGCAATCGTGGCGGCCTTCCAGGAGCGGCAGGTGCCGATACTGCTGATCAGCCTGAAAGCCGGCGGTGTCGGCCTGAACCTGACGGCGGCCGACACCGTGATCCATCTCGATCCATGGTGGAATCCGGCGGTGGAAGAGCAAGCCACAGCACGCGCGCACCGCATCGGCCAGACGCAGACGGTGCTGGTCTACAAGCTGATCGTCGAAGGCAGCATCGAGGAGCGCATCCTGGCCTTACAGGCCCGCAAGGCGGCGCTGGCCGACGGTGTCATCGGCAGCGACGCGGCTTTTCCGGCCAAGTTCGATGACGCTGATTTGCAGGCCTTGCTGGCACCGCTGGCCTGAGCGCAGCGCCGCTTATTGCATCCGGATGAAGGCATCTTCGGCCGGAAATTTCGCGTGCAGCCATTCACCATCCATCAGCAAGGCATGGACCAGATCTTCCGGCAAGTCATCGAGTGCCTCGACCTTCGCATGCGGGGTATCGGCCAGCAATCCTGACAGATGAACAATCGCCGCGAGGCGTGAAAACGGCCGGTGCGACAAGGGATCGAACGATTGCTGCAGCGCCGTCACGATCTCGACGGGGAAGTTCCAGCGCCGCGCCAGTTCACCGGTAATCTGTCCTTCGGAAAAACCGGACAAGTCTTTTTCGCGCTCCCAGCGACCACCGGGAATATGCGGCATTTTTTCGATTTCTTTCAAGATGACCGGATCGGCCTGGCCGATCAGTAATTCGCCCAGACGCAGCATCATGCCGGTGAGCCAGGCTTGCTGCGGATCGGCACCGATGCCTTTTGCCATCCATTGCGCATAGCCGGCAGTGGCCATGCTGGTGCTCCAGAATTCACGCGGATCCAGACCCGGCAGCAACGGAAATGCGTCGCACAGGCACGATGCCATCGAGAGCGTGCGCACCTTGGACATTCCTACCAGTGAAATCGCGTCATCGATTGAACTGACGCCGCGCGGCAAACCGAATGCCGCGCTATTGGCCAGTCGCAGCAGCTTGGCCGTTAGCGCCGGATCGCGGGCGATGATGTCGCTGACCTGCTGGACGGAACTGTTGTCGTTATTGAGGGTGTTGATCAGTGCATGGGCCACCTCGGACAGCGTGGGCAACTTGACGTTGGAAAAAAAGAAATCGAGCGTAGGCATGATCGTTCCCTGATGACTTCATTGGCGGCACACGGCCGCGTTCCGGCACAACACCAGCTTGACCTTGTCGAGCTTTACAGTGCGGGCGCGAAGAGTCAGTAAAGGTCTTCGGAAAACTATCCATTGGCGAATGCCGGAGCGTGCGCGGGGCAGCGATGTGCCCCGCAGGCGAGGCAGGAGGCCCCTTATTCGGCGCTGACGACGCGGTTCTTTCCTGCGCGCTTGGCTTGATACAACGCCGTATCTGCCCGCTTGAGCATACCGACCTGATCTTCATTTCCTTTGCGCAGCGCCACCCCGGCGCTGAACGTGATCAGGATGCGCTCGTTGTTGTGCATAAAAATCCGCTTCGTGAGTTCGCGCTGCAGCCGGGTCACGGTCTGGGTGGCGTCATCCATCGTGGTATCGGGCAACAGGATCAGAAACTCTTCGCCACCAAAGCGGGCCAGCACATCCATCGTGCGCAGCGTGTCCTTGATCACGCGCACCAGATACACCAGCGCTTCGTCGCCGGCGACGTGGCCATGGGTGTCATTGAGCCGCTTGAAGTCATCCAGATCAAGCATGGCGATACACAGCGGCGACTTGCGCCGGTCGGCACGGGCCAGTTCGCGATCGAAGACATCATCGAGGCCGCGCCGGTTCAGGCTACCGGTCAGCTGGTCTTCCCGGACCAGTTCGCTCATCGCCGCCAGCTTTGATTCGAGATCATGAATACGCTGTTCGGCCGCTTCGCCCGCCTGACGGGCAACGATCATGTCATCGCGGGACTGCAGCGCATCGTATTGCGCCTGGCGGGTATCGCGCATCACATCCTCGAGGATCGCATTGAGTGTCGTGATGTCGCTGGCCTGGCTGATTTTCTGGGAATAGGCGTCGATTTTTTCGTGGTAATCACCGGTGCTGGTGGCCAGTGCGCCAAGACGGTCGATGAAGGTGATCATCATGTTTTTGACGGTGACCTTGGCTTCGGTCAGGCTGTGCCTGAGGGTACCTTGCTTGTAGATCACGTCCTTCATGTCGCGCGTAGCATCCTGCAGCGCATGATGGTTGATCGGTCCCGACAACAACTGGTGCACGCTGTCGATCTGGCCATGCAGCCAGCTGTCTTCTTCGGTCAGTCCACTAATATTTTCGAGCAATAGCCGGAACAGGCGCAGCAGCAGTTCCTGTTCTTCGGCGACGTCGCCGGCGCGCATTTCGATCTTGAAGCACAGCTGGCGCAGCCGGAGGCCGACTTCATTGAGGCTGTCCTCGGTCTGCGCTTCCTTGACCGCACGTCCGAGCGATTCGGCTTCGTCGGCCAGTTCGGGCGAGCTGCTCAGCAAGGCTGCCACCGCCAGCAACAAGGTGCGCGAGAGCAGATCGCGCAGCAGGCGCGGCTGGCGATCATCCGGTACGACGCTGGCCTCTGGTACCAAAGCAGGGGCTGCTTGCGTGCGATCAAAACGGGTCAGGTGGGCGGCGGTCAGCGCAGACAGTGCGCTGTTGTAGGCGGTCCAGTCGCGCGCGCTGGCGGCCAGCTCGAAGCGCTTGCCAAAACCATTGATGTCATCGAGTTCGGTAGCAAGCAAGCGCAAGGCGCTGGCAAATTGGATTAGCGTATTTTCGGCACTCGGCCCGGCAGCGGTGCCGGCGATTTCTTCGTAGACCTGGCGATAGGCGTCCGGCGTTGGTGCCATCTTGCGCACCGCCAGTTGCCGGAAGGCTTCGCGCGCCAGCTCGGTCGGGTTAGCCACTGCAGGCTCGGGATTGTCTTTGGATTTCATGGAGGCGATCCTGCTCGAAAGTCATGACGTGGTGTTCCCGATCTTACACTGAGTAAAGGTTTCCATTAGCTTGATTATTGGTTTGTTTTTTTTCCAGCTTGGCGGCGCGCTCAATCGACCAGATGATTTCTGATCGCATAATGCGTCAGCTCGGCGTTATGGCGCAGTTTCATTTTCTGCAACAGACGCGAACGGTACATGCTGATGGTCTTGACTGACAGGACCAGTTCGCTGGCAATATCCGACACGGTTTTGCCGGAGGCGATCATGGTCAGGGTCTGGTATTCGCGGTCGGACAAGGTCTCGTGCGGCGGGATCTCGCGGTCATCACCGACCTGGTTGGCCAGTTCCTGCGCCAGTTCGGTGCTGATGTACTTGCGTCCGGATGCCACCTGGCGAATCGCATTGACCAGTTCGGCCGGTGCGCTTTGCTTGTTGAGGTAGCCGGAAGCACCGGCCTTCAGGGAGCGGATCGCGTACTGGTCTTCGCGGTGCATCGACAGCATCAGCACTGCGATGGCAGGACACTCCTTGCGAATCTGCTTGAGCACCTCGATACCGCTGCGGTCCGGCATCGATATGTCGAGCAACAGCACATGTGCCTCCCCTGCCCGCGCCAGTTTGACGGCGTCGAGACCGTTTTCGGCGGCACCGGCGACGACGATGTCCTTGGTGTCGGCGAGGATCTGCTTGAGGCCTTCACGCACGATGGCGTGATCGTCCGCGATCAGGACGCGTATCGTTTCTTTTTTATTCATGACTTGATTTCTTTGCCTGCTTGACCGTTGTATTGAATCGTCCGGACGCTGCCGGCAGCGGAATACGAATGGCCACCATGCTGCCGCCTTTGGGCAGATTGCTGACGGACAGACTGCCGCCCAGCGCATTGGCGCGTTCGATCATTCCGCGGATGCCGAACGAAGCCGGTTTTTGCCGGTCACGCGCCGCGATGCCGGTGCCATTGTCGCTGATTTCCATGCGGATACCGCGCTGGTTGCGGTTCAGCCGCACCTGGACGCTGCTGGCACGGGCGTGCTTGCTGATGTTGTTGAGCGATTCCTGAAAGATCCGGAACAGCGCACTGGCCTGTTCCGGTGGCAGGTCGATGTCGCTGTCGCTGCTGGCGACATGGCACGGGATACCGAGCTGTTTCTCGAATTCGGCCGCTTGCCATTCGATCGCCGCCACGATGCCGAAGTCGAGAATACTGGGTCGCAGGTCGACCGAAATGCGATGAATCGATTCGATGGTCCGGTCGACCAGCGAGTCAACGTAATCGGCCTTGTCGGTGAGTGCAGGGTCGTCCGGCAGGCGGCGCCGCAGCAAGGCCAGCGCCATCTTGATGGCGGTCAGATTGCCGCCCCGGTCGTCGTGGATTTCGCGCGCAATCCGGGTCCGCTCTTCTTCCTTGACGCGTTCGATGTGTGCCGACAATTCGGCCAGTTGCTCACGCGAACGCATGATTTCAGTCTGCTCCAACTTGCTCTGCGTAATGTTGGTCATGATGCCTTCCCACTGTATGCCGCCATCAGGCAGCACGCGCGGCATCGCACGCAAATTGATCCATTTAATGTCTTTCCATTCCTCTATCCACAGCCGGCCATCCCAGTTCCAGCTGCGCACCTCCTCTGCCGAGGCTTGCATCGACGCCAGATACGAAGCCCGGTCGGCAGGCAGGATCAGCGCCGTGAACAGTCCCGGGTCCGCATGCAAGCGCTCGGGACAAATGCCAAGCAGGGCATGACAGGCATCGCTCAGATACGGAAAGGCCATCGTGTTGTCCGGCATGCGCCGCAATTGATAGACCAGCCCGGGAGTATTCGAGACGATCGCATGAAAACGCGCCTCGATCTGCCCGAGCGCCGCGGACGCAGCCTGCCCTGCGCTCTGGTCCTTGCAAATCATCAGCAGCGCCGGCGGTTCCTGATCCTTGCACAACACAAACCGCACTTGCACCGGATAGGCACTGCCGTCCTTGCGGACCAGCCTTGTTTCAAGATCAACCGCCCCGCCCTCGCTCGCGCGCAACCCGTCCAGCAACAGCTGCATTCGTTCGACATCGAGATCGGGAGCGATGTCGGGCAACTGCATACGACAGAGGTCTTGCGGGCAATACTGAAGATTCTCCTGCGCCGCCCGGTTCATCTCGATCAACCCGAAACTCTGCACACCAAGCACGCTGATTTCGTCGAAGCTATCGCGCATGGCAACGCGCAGCCAGTGTCCGTCGCTATCGGCTGGTCGCGGACCTGACACGTCAGGACTCCTGCTGCAGGGTGTTGACCGGTGTGACGCTCCTGCTTGCCGGCACCCAGCGTTCGATCCAGCCGGCCAGTTGCTCGGCCGGCATCGGTTTGCTGATCAGATAGCCTTGCCCGTGGTCGCATCCCATCGCATCCAGCAAACTCCAGGCTTCCTTGCTTTCAATTCCCTCGGCCACGACGCGTAGTCCCATGTTGTGACCCAGGTCGATGGTCGAGCGCACGATCTGGGCATCGTCGGTGTCATGTTCCATGTTCATCACGAAGGATTTGTCGATTTTGAGTTCGTCGACGGGCAAGCGTTTCAGGTAGGCCAGCGACGAGTAGCCGGTACCGAAGTCATCGATCGACAGC
>AEPR01000136.1 GCA_000195205.2 Oxalobacteraceae bacterium IMCC9480
ACCGGGACGCACGCGTGGGCTCGATAGGGCTGAGCCCACCCTACGGCGTACTTCGCACCGGCGGCAGCGGCTCCGCAGCAGGCACCGGCTTGACTGCCAGCTCCGGCGCCGCCGTTCCTGCCGGCAGCACCTGGACGAATACTTCGTTTTCCTTGACCATGCCGAGCTCGTAACGGGCGCGCTCTTCGACCGCGCCGGTGCCGGTTTTTAAATCCTGCACTTCGGAGCCGAGCTTGGCGTTGCGGGCTTTGAGATCTTCGGTTTTCTTGACGGCCGCCGTGACCTGCTGATCGAGGTCGGCCACGCGCAACCACCCCCCCTTGCCAAACCACAGCGGGTACTGGATCAGCAACAGCAAGGCGGCAAGGCAAGTCAGGATCAGGCGCATGGGAACAGGGACGTGGACAGGCGCGCACGGACCGGCATCGGCCCGTGCAGCCAGGGGTTAGCGCAGATTGTAAAAGGCTTGGCGACCAGGATAGCTGGCGATGTCACCGAGGTCTTCTTCGATGCGCAGCAGTTGGTTGTACTTGGCCATGCGATCCGAACGCGACATCGAGCCGGTCTTGATTTGCAATGCATTCGTACCGACCGCGATATCAGCAATCGTCGAATCTTCGGTCTCGCCGGAGCGATGCGAAATGACGGCGGTGTAGCCGGCGCGCTTGGCCATTTCGATGGCAGCGAAGGTTTCGGTCAGCGTACCGATCTGATTGATCTTGATCAGGATCGAGTTGGCGATGTTCTTGTCGATGCCTTCGCGCAGGATCTTGGTGTTGGTGACGAACAGGTCGTCGCCGACCAGCTGGATTTTCTTGCCGAGGGATTCGGTCAGGATGGCCCAGCCTTCCCAGTCGTTTTCGGCCATGCCGTCTTCGATCGAAATGATCGGGTACTTGTCGCACCAGGTCGCCAGCAGGTTGGTGAAATCAGTCGAACTCAATGCCAGTCCGCCTTCGCCGGCCAGCTGGTATTTGCCATCCTTGTAGAACTCGCTGGCGGCGCAATCGAGACCGAGTGCGATTTGCGTGCCCGGCTCGTATCCGGCTTCCTCGATGGCCTGGATGATCAGCTTGATCGCCATTTCGTGGTTGTCGACGTTCGGTGCAAAACCGCCTTCATCGCCAACCGAAGTCGCCAGACCTTTGCTCTTGAGGATTTTTTTCAGCGTGTGGAAAACTTCAGCGCCGTAGCGGATGGCTTCCTTGAAGCTCGGTGCGCCGACCGGGATGATCATGAATTCCTGGATATCCAGGTTGTTGTCGGCATGCGCGCCACCGTTGATGACGTTCATCATCGGCACCGGCATCTGCATCGCACCGCTGCCACCGAAGTAGCGATACAGCGGCAGGCCTGACTCTTCGGCAGCGGCTTTGGCCACCGCCATCGAGACGGCCAGCGTGGCATTGGCGCCGATGCGTGCCTTGTTGTCGGTGCCGTCGAGGTCGATCAGGGTGCGATCCAGGAAAGCCTGCTCGTTGGCATCGAGGCCCATGATGGCTTCGGAGATTTCGGTGTTGATGAATTCGCAGGCTTTCAGGACGCCCTTGCCGAAGTAACGGCTCATGTCACCATCGCGTAATTCGATGGCTTCGCGCGAACCGGTCGATGCGCCGGACGGCACCGAGGCGCGGCCCATGACGCCGGATTCCAGCAGGACGTCGCATTCGACGGTCGGATTGCCGCGCGAGTCGATGATTTCGCGGGCGATGATGTCAACGATGGCACTCATGATTTCTCCTGGATCTTGCAGTTTTGAATAGGGGTAAAGGGAACGCTCAAGCGAAATCAGTTTCGAGGAAACCGTTTTTCTTGACGACGCGATCGAGCTCGATCAGCGTCGAGAGCAGTTCGCGCATGCGGCCGAGCGGCACCGCGTTCGGGCCATCGGACATCGCTTCGGCGGGGTTCGGATGGGTTTCCATGAACAGGCCCGAGATACCGACGGCCACTGCAGCCCGCGCCAGCACCGGCACGAATTCGCGCTGGCCGCCGGAAGAACTGCCCTGCCCGCCCGGCAACTGCACCGAGTGCGTCGCATCGAACACGATGGGGCAACCGGTCTCGCGCATGATCGCCAGCGAGCGCATGTCGGACACCAGGTTGTTATAGCCGAACGAAACACCGCGCTCGCAAGCCATGAAATTGTCTTCCGCCAGGCCGGCTTCTTTTGCTGCCGCACGCGCCTTGTTGATGACGTTGACCATGTCGTGCGGCGCGAGGAACTGGCCCTTCTTGATATTGACCGGCCGGCCGGACTGCGCGCAAGCGTGGATGAAATCAGTCTGGCGACACAGGAAGGCTGGTGTTTGCAGCACATCGACGACCGCCGAGACCGGTTTGATTTCTTCGATTGCGTGGATGTCGGTGAGCACCGGCACGCCCAGTTCGCGCTTGACGTCGGCCAGAATCTCAAGGCCCTTGTCCATGCCAAGGCCGCGGAAAGAAGTCCCGGATGAGCGATTGGCCTTGTCGAACGAGGACTTGTAAATGAACGGGATACCGAGTGCGGCGGTGATTTCCTTGAGCTGGCCGGCAGTATCGAAAGCCATCTGGCGCGACTCGATCACGCACGGACCGGCGATCAGGAAAAATGGCTGGTCGAGGCCGATGTCAAAACCGCAGAGTTTCATGCTGCATCCTTGAGTGTGGCGGCCGCTGCCTGCTTGTGCGCCAGTGCTGCCTTGACGAACGAGATGAACAAGGGATGGCCATCACGCGGCGTCGATTTGAATTCGGGATGATATTGCACGCCAAGGTACCACGGGTGGGCATGCGCGCCGGTGCGTGGCAATTCCATGATCTCGCACAAGTCTTCGGAAGGCGTGCGGGCCGACACGATCAGGCCGGCTTCTTCCACGCGGCTCAGGTAATGGTTGTTGGCTTCATAGCGATGACGATGGCGCTCGGTGACAACGTTGCCGTAAATTTCAGCAGCCAGCGTGCCCGGCTTGACCGCGCAGGTTTGCGCGCCCAGGCGCATCGTGCCGCCGAGGTCGGAATTGATGTCGCGCTTTTCGACCTTGCCGTCGTGGTTCTGCCATTCGTTGATCAGGGCGACGACCGGTTGCTCGGTCTCGTTGTCGAACTCGGTCGAATTGGCCTTGGTCAGACCGGCGACGTTGCGCGCATATTCGAGCAAGGCGACCTGCATGCCGAGGCAAATGCCCAGGTACGGAATCTGGTGTTCGCGGGCATAGCGCGCCGAGGCGATCTTGCCTTCCACGCCGCGCTTGCCGAATCCACCCGGCACCAGCACGGCATCGTATTTGGCGAGGCTGTCGGGACCAGTGACTTCGATATCTTCGGAATCCAGGTATTCGATATTGACGCGGCATTCGGTATGGATACCGGCGTGACGCAAGGCTTCGGTCAGCGATTTGTAGGACTCGGTCAGGTCGACGTATTTGCCGACCATGCCGATGGTGACTTCGAACTTCGGATTTTCGAGCGCATGGACCAGACGGGTCCACATCGACAGGTCAGCCGGTTTCGGTGACAGCGCGAGCTTGTCGCAGACGATCTTGTCGAGGCCCTGGTCGAACAGCATTTGCGGAATCTTGTAGATGGTGTCGGCATCCCACACCGAGATCACGGCGTCTTCCGGCACGTTCGAGAACAGCGAAATCTTGGCGCGCTCGTCATCCGGAATAGGCCGGTCGGCACGGCACAGCAGCGCATCCGGGAAGATCCCGATCTCGCGCAATTTTTGGACGCTGTGCTGGGTCGGCTTGGTCTTGAGTTCACCGGCAGACACCAGATACGGCACCAGCGTCAGGTGCACGAACGCAGCCGCATTGCGGCCGGCGCGCAGGCTCAGCTGACGGGCTGCTTCGAGGAAGGGCAGCGATTCGATGTCACCGACGGTGCCACCGATTTCGACCAGCGCGACGTCATAGCCTTCGGCACCGCGATGGATGTAATCCTGGATTTCATTGGTGATGTGCGGGATGACCTGAACGGTCTTGCCGAGGTATTCGCCACGACGCTCCTTGCGGATTACCGATTCATAGATCTGGCCGGTCGTGAAGTTGTTTACCTTGCGCATTCTGGTGGTAATGAAGCGCTCGTAGTGGCCGAGGTCGAGGTCGGTCTCGGCACCGTCATCGGTGACAAACACTTCGCCATGCTGGAACGGGCTCATCGTGCCGGGGTCGACGTTGATGTAGGGATCGAGCTTGAGCATGGTGACTTTGAGGCCGCGCGATTCGAGGATCGCTGCGAGAGAGGCTGCTGCAATCCCTTTGCCAAGGGAAGAGACGACGCCACCGGTTACGAATACAAATTTGGTCATTGCAGATAGTGCCGAACGGCACGTGCGGGAAATCGGAATTATACCGCACGACGATTAGCCGGCCGGACTAATGCCGGGAAAATTATCGGCAGCGCCGGCAGAGCTGATTACAGCGCATAAGAAAACAGCAGCCGCACAAAATTCTGGGTGCCGATGCTGTTCGGCAGTTCGCGGATTTCATTGCCGCGCCGGACTACCGAGGCGCTGATGCTCCATGGCGAACGCTGCCAGACCGCGCCGATTTCGGCTTCACCGACCAGCCGCTTCGGATCGACCGTATGCGGATTGCCGGTCGAAAAATAGCCGCCTTGCAGAGTCGCGTTATAGCCGACTGCGCGCGCCTCGGCTCGGGCAAATCCGTGCAGCGTCGGCTGGTCCGGCAGCGCATTGAGTTGACCGGCGCGCAGCAGCAAGCTGGCACTGGCATCAGTGAAGATATTGCCGAAGCGCCCCTGCAGCGTTGGTGCAAGGTCGACCGCGCTACCGAATTGCCAGCGCACCGGCGTGAGCTCGCCAACCAGCACGGCACCGAATTCATTGCGTACCTGCTTGGCCCAGCCCTGCGGCAATTGCTGGCCGATCAGCCGGTGCAGATGGGTCTGGGTCCACTCGCCACCGGCACAGGGACCGAGGCAACCGAGGTCGATGCCGAGCTTCCAGCGCGTGCCATCGGCCAGCGCCTGCTGCCGGTAGACGCCACCGAACAGCCAGCCCGCGTACGGGTGATCGGGTGGCCCGAATTGCGCCGGTAACAAACGCGTATCGGACGCGGTGTACATGTCCTGCCCGATGCGCCAGCCGATGCTATCGAGCCGGCCTGCGCTACGCAGATCGATGCGCTGGCCGATGCGTGCGCCGCTGGTATAAAAGCCGTCATCCCGATTGAGCAGCAGGCTGTCGTTATCGATCTCGAGTGTGACGCTGGCGCTGCCTTCGGCGCGCATCCGTGCGACGTCGGGCAAGTCGGCGGCGTGGACGGTACCGGCCAGCAGGCACAGCGTCAGCGTGAGGAATTTGATCATGCGGTTTCTCCGAGCAGGGACGTAATCATCGAATGGGTGGCGCTGGCCGCGGCTTCCGGCGTGGCCATCGGGAACAGGTGACCGCCGGGGATCTGGACAAAATGCGGACCGACCAGCCGCCGTGTTGCATCAAGCCCGGCTTGCTGACATTCGATCGAATCGACCCCGCCGACAAAGCCGATCGGCACCGGAAACGTGCCGCGCGCCAGCGCGCCAAGATCATGTGGCAAGCCGCGATAAACCGCTGTTTCGATCTCGCGCGTGAAGCGCAACGTGACACCGTCTTCGTGCGGCTGCATGCCGTACTGGATGTAATCGCGCAAGACTTCTTCGGGCCAGATCGCGAACATTGCCTTCGAGGCATAGTGCGCGTAAGCCGCCTCAAGATCCGGCCAGACCTTGCGGCGCCGCTGCGAAAAACGTGCCGGCGAAAATTTCATGTCGAGTCCGGTCAGCTTAGAGACCCGCAGCGCCAGCGCACGCCAGCCGGCCACCACCGGCGAGTCCAGCATCACGACGGCGCGCACCAGGTCGGGCCGCTGCTTGGCCACCATCATGCACAGCATGCCACCCAGCGAATGACCGACCAGGATCACCGGCTGGTCGTAGCGCTGCAGCAGCTCATCCTGCAATTCGCGCCGCAACGCATCCCAGCCGTCGCGGACCGGATAGTCGGGATTATGCGCGTGCATCGATAGCGCGCTGACTGCGTAATGCGGCTCGAGCGCACGGAAAAAAGCGCGGTAGGTATCGGCCGGATAACTGTTGGCATGGGCAAAATGCAGCAAGGGTTTGGTCATCTTCTGTGGTTTCCTATCGGTCATACCAATATCGCGGATGGTCGCGGCGCACTGTGCTGAAAGTCAAATCTCGGGCGAATTGTAATGCGATTGCTCCGGAGCTATCTGTTCGCAGACGCGCGATGCCATGCTCGGCATAGCGCTCATAGACCTCCGGCTTCGGATGACGGTAGCGGTTGCGATAGCCGACTTGGAACAGCGCCAGCGATGGCGCGACCGCATCAAGAAAACCCTCGGTGGACGACGTGCCACTGCCGTGATGCGGTGCCAGCAGCACGGTGCTGCGCAATTGCGCGGGAATGCTGTTGACCAGTTCGATTTCGGAAGTGGCTTCGATGTCACCGGGCAGCAGGATGGACAGACCACCGGCGGAAATTTTCAGGGTGCAGCTGCGCGCATTGGGTTTCCATTTGTCGCTGGTGTAGCTGACCGTGGTCGGATGCAGCATCTCGAAGTGCACGCCATCCCAATCCCACTGCTGACCGGCGAAGCAGCGCCGGTGTTCGGCCGCGGCGCGCACGATGCGGTTGTCCGGCGGCAGCGAGCTCGACAACCAGCCCACTGGCATCGCCGCCAGCAAGGACAGCGCCCCGCCGGAGTGATCGCTATCGCTGTGCGAAATGACGACCGCATCGAGCGTGTTGATGCCCCGCGCTTTCAGGTAGGGCAGCAGCACGCGATTGGCCCCATCGGAATCGGGCGAATAAGCCGGACCGGTGTCGTACAGCAAACGGTGGCCGGCGGTCTCGACCAGCAAGGCCATGCCCTGCCCGACATCAAAGGCGATGACATCGAATTGCCCTGCCGCCGGATGGGTCGGCAGCGTCGCCAGCAAGGGCAACCAGCCGGCCAGTCCGGCCCAGCGCACCGGCCAGCCGCGCGGTGCCAGCCACCACAAGGTGCCGATGGCCGCGGCGGCGAAGGCCCACCAGGACGGGATCGGTGCGGACCAGACCGCCCATGACAAACCGCTCAGCCATGCCAATGCTTGCGCGAGCCAGGCTATGCCGGCATGCCCCGCCAGCAGCAGCCGCCATTGAGCGGCGCGGGCGCGACACTGCCGAGCAAAGCCAGCGGCGTGACCACAAAACTGACCAGCGGAATCGCCACCGCATTGGCCAGCGGACTGATCAGCGAGACCTGTCCGAACAGCAGCAAGGTCAGCGGCACCAATCCGATCGACACGACATATTGCGTGCGGGTTGCCGGTGCCAGCGTGGCACGCCAGCGCTGCCAGCGCGAGCTTGTCGGCGGCAACGGCGCAGGCGGCATGCGCCCGACCGAGGCGTACAGGATCACTGCCACAGCGCCGAACGACAGCCAGAATCCGGGAGCCAGCACCGCCCACGGATCGAGCAGCAACACGACCGCCAGCGCGATGCACAGCACCGACGAAACGCGCGTGAGCCGTCCACACCAGAGCGCCAGTGCGACCACCGACAGCATGTACAAGGTGCGTTGCGCCGGCACGCCAAAACCTGCCAGTAAAACGTACAGCAGCGCCACCGCCACACCGACCAGTACGCCGAATTGCTGCGCCGGTAGCCGCAACGGCAAGGCGGCATCGGTGAAAAACGAGCGCCGCCACAAGGCCTTGCCGAGCAGTGCGAACAGGCCGGCCACCATCGTGATGTGCAAGCCCGAAATTGAGATCAGATGGCCGATACCGGTGCGCGTAAAAATAGTCCAGTCCGTTTGCGCTACACCACGCTGGTCGCCGACCACCAGCGCCACCAGCACGCCGGCATAGCGCTTGTCAGGCAAGGCAGCGAGGATGCGCGCGCGCAGCCAGGCGCGGCTGCGTTCGACCAGATTGCCGGGGCTGAGCACAAACGACGCGAGCCGGACGTTCTTCAATGCGACGTCGGTATCGGGCCGGACATAGCCGGTGGCGCGCAAATTCTGTTCGAGCAGCCAGGCTTCGTAATCAAATCCGAACGGGTTGGCATTGCCATGCGGACGCGCCAGGCGCACCGTCAGTTGCCAGCGCTCACCGGGTTGCACATCGCCGACAGCTTGCGTGATCTGGCCGAAAAAGCCGGATGACCACGCCAGCGCCAGCCGGCGCGGCAGGACCGGCGTGACGCCATCGAGCGGCATCACGCGTTCGACTGCAAAGTTGAAGCGCACGCCCTGCTCGACGCTGGCCGGCAAGCTATCGATCGTGCCGACGACCGTGATGTCGCGACCTTCGAGGGCGGCAGGCAACGACTGCTGCAAGTAGTACTGCGCAAATAGCGTGGCCCAGGCAAAGCCGAGCACGACGGCGATGCTGGCGACCAGCGGAAGTCGGATCGCCCTGCGCGGTATCGACTTGAACGCCACGAGCAGCGCCACCGCAGTCATCAGCAAAGCCGCCGCCCACGTCATCGGCAGCAGCGCCGCTTGCAGTTGCAGCACGCCGACTCCCGCTGAAAAACCCAGCAACGCCGCGCGCATGCGACGTCAGTAAAGCGACGCCAGTCGCGGCATGGCGACCAGTGCGTTGGCTGTCGTGGCAGCGGCAATCGCCTCGACCGGCAGATCGCGCAAGTGCGCCAGCGCGGCACCGATCTGCGGGATCTGGGCCGGGCTGTTGCGGGCCGGATGCAGCCATGCCGGCGACAGATCGGGTGCATCGGTTTCGAGCACCAGTGCCGCGAGCGGCAGCTCGGTAGCGAGCCGGCGGATTTGCAATGCGCGCGTGAAGGTCATCGCGCCGCCCAGCCCCAATTTGAAGCCGAGATTAATGAACTGCTGCGCCTGCTGAAAGCTGCCGTTGAACGCATGGGCGCAACCACCGCGCACACGGATGCGCCGCAAATGCTTGAGCAACGTGTCTTGCGAACGCCGCACATGCAGCAGCACCGGCAAGTCAAAATCGCGCGCGATCTTCAGCTGTTCGACGTAGAAGTGTTCCTGCTTTTCGCGCAAGGGCGGGACGGTCAGCGCAGGGATGAAGAAGTCGAGGCCGATCTCGCCGATGGCCAGAAAGCGCGGGTCCTGCAAGGCAGCAGGGATCGCTGCACGCAACAACACCAGATCGGCTTCGTCGGCTTGCGGCACGAACATCGGATGGATGCCTAGCGCGTACGCACCGTTCGGGCAGGCTGCGGCCAGCGCGGCGACAGTGCCGAAGTTGGCGCGGCCGATCGCCGGAATAACGATGCGGGAGACGCCTGCCCGCTGTGCATCGGACGCCACGGCCTCGTGTTCGCCGGCGAATTCGGCGGCATCCAGATGGCAGTGGGTATCGATCCACATCGGCGCGCTCCCTTATTCGACGTAGGGTTCCAGCCCGCGCTCGGAGAGCCGCAGGATGCGATCGCAATGGCGCGCCAGTTCGACATCGTGGGTGACGATGACGAACGAGGTGCCTAGCGTGCGCGACAACTCCAGCATCAGGTCGAAGGTCTGATGCGCCGTCGCACGGTCAAGGTTGCCGGTCGGCTCGTCGGCCAGCACGCAGGCAGGCAGCGTCACCAGCGCGCGCGCCAGCGCGACACGCTGACGCTCGCCGCCGGACAATTCGCCCGGCACATGCGTGACGCGCTCGGCCAGGCCGACACGGGCCAGCACCTTGCGCGCCGCTTCCTGCGCGGTGGCGCGGTCGACCCGACGGATCATCAGCGGCATCGCCACATTATCGAGTGCTGAAAATTCCGGCAGCAGATGATGGAACTGGTAGACAAAACCGAGCGAGTGATTGCGCACGTCGCCGCGTTCTTTTTCGCCCATGCTGGCCATCTCGCGGCCGAGCAGCGTGACGCTGCCGGTGCTGGGGGTATCGAGCCCGCCGAGCAAATGCAGCAGCGTCGATTTGCCGGAACCGGACGCGCCGACGATGGCAACCCGCTCGCCTTTTTGCACCTGGAAGTCGATGCCGGCGAGCACCTTGACGGCGTACTTTCCTTGCGTGAAGGTCTTTCCCAAACCGACGCAGGACAGGACAGTGTTATCGGGAGTGTTACTCATAGCGCAGGGCCTCGGCAGGTTTGACACGGGCCGCCCACCAGCTCGGATACAGCGTGGCCAGGAAGGCCAGCACCACGGCGACAGCGCCTATGGTGCCGACATCCGGCCAGCGCAGATCGGACGGCAAGGCACTGATCAGATAAATGTCGCGCGGCAGGAATTGCACGCCGAGCAGGTGTTCGATGACGGGCACGATGACATCGACATTGAGCGCGATCAGCACGCCGGCGCTGACGCCAATGGCCGTACCGATCAGCCCGACCAGCGCTCCCTGAATCATGAAGATCTTCATGATCGAGCGCGGCGATGCACCCAGCGTGCGCAGGATGGCAATGTCGGCCTGCTTATCGGTGACGGTCATCACCAGCGTCGACACCAGATTGAAAGCGGCCACCGCAATGATCAGCGTGAGGATGATGAACATCATGCGTTTTTCGGTTTGCACGGCGGCGAACCAGGTCTTGTTCTGTTTTGACCAGTCACTGATGAGGACATTGCCGGTCATGATGCGCGACAGGTCACGCGCTACCAGCGGTGCCCGCTGCATGTCGTCGATGCGCAGGCGCACGCCCGTAGGCGCATTGAGCCGGAACATTTTTTCGGCATCATCGATGTGCATGAAGGCCAGTGTCGAATCGTATTCGTAGTGGCCGGCTTCAAAAATCCCGACTACTGTAAAGGCCTTGTAGCGCGGTACCACGCCGGCCGGCGTGACCTGTCCTTCGGGCGAGACCAGCGTGACGCGGTCGCCGATGCCGGCCGACAGCGCACGCGCCAGTTCGCCACCCAGCACGATATTGAATTCGCCGGGACGCAGGTCGGTGAACTTGCCTTGCCGGACTTGCGCGGCTACTTCGGAGACATTTGATTCTTCGCTGGGCAGCACGCCGCGCACAATCACGCCGCGCAAGACGCCGTCGCGCGTCATCATGGCTTGACCCGCGACATACGGCGCAGCACCTTTGACTTCCTTGTCCAGAAACGCTTCTTTGGCGGTCGCTTTCCAGTCAGTCAGGCCGTTGACCGGATCAAACACTTCAATGTGCGGCAAGACCGACAGCATGCGGTCGCGCACTTCCTTCTGGAAACCATTCATCACCGAAAGCACCACGATCAGTGCGGCGACGCCCAGCGCGATACCGGCCATCGAGATCAGCGAGATAAATGAAATGAAACTGTTGCGGCCGCTGCGACGACCGGCGCGCGTGTAGCGGATGCCGACCAGCCATTCAAACGGTAGATTTTTTAGAATACTCAATGGTGCGCTCCTGAATTCGTCCGGCATCTTGCCACACAAAACAAATCATCTCCAAACGCGGTAGGCTGGTCCGCCGGCAGGGCAGCACTTGCGTGCCGGTCGTGGTGACGCGGCAACCAAGGATTGCCTCGACAAGATTTCCTAGCTGCATCAGGATGGGCTATCGGACTGATTAAGAATATTTTGTAGGACATAGTTTGGCAAAAATCTATACTGGCTTCCGCTGGATATGCCAAACATTCATAGGAGAACGCATTGTCAAACGAAACAAAATGCCCGTTTTTAAGCGGAGCACCCAAGCCTACCGTCAACGCAGGTACCACAAATGCGGACTGGTGGCCGAATCAGTTAAACCTCAAAATCCTCCAACAAAATTCGTCGTTGTCCAATCCGATGGGCAAGGACTTTAACTACGCCGAAGAATTCAAAAGCCTGGACCTTGACGCACTCGTCAAGGACGTAACAGCGCTGATGACCGATTCTCAGGAATGGTGGCCGGCCGACTATGGTCACTACGGTCCATTCTTTATTCGTATGGCCTGGCATGCATCAGGCACCTATCGGATTGCCGATGGTCGCGGCGGTGCCGGTTTCGGTACGCAGCGTTTTGCGCCATTGAACAGCTGGCCGGACAACGTCAACCTGGACAAGGCACGTCGTCTGCTGCTGCCACTGAAGCAAAAATACGGCCGTAAAATTTCATGGGCCGACCTGATCGTCCTGACCGGCACCGTCGCACTCGAGTCGATGGGCCTGAAAACCGTCGGTTTCGCCGGTGGTCGCGCCGATGTCTGGGAACCGCAAGAGGACATCTATTGGGGTCCGGAAGCCGAATGGTTGGGCGACAAGCGCTACAGCAATGAACGCGTTCTTGAGAACCCGCTCGGTGCCGTGCAGATGGGCTTGATCTACGTGAATCCGGAAGGCCCGAACGGCAATCCTGACCCGCTGCTGTCGGCGCACGATATCCGCGAAACCTTCCTGCGCATGGCCATGAATGACGAAGAAACCGTCGCGCTGTGCGCCGGTGGCCATACCTTCGGCAAGGTCCACGGCGCTGCTGATCCTAGCAAATACGTCGGTCCTGCACCCGAAGGCGCAGAGCTCGAAGAGCAAGGCCTGGGCTGGAAAAATACCTTCGGTACCGGCAAGGGCGTGCATACGATTTCCAGCGGCCTCGAAGGCGCCTGGACACCGACCCCGATTACCTGGGACAACAGCTATTTCGATACGCTGTTTGGCTACGAATGGGAACTCACAAAGAGCCCGGCCGGTGCCCACCAGTGGACTCCGAAAAACGGTGGCGGTGCCAACACCGTGCCGGATGCACATGATCCGGCTATCCGCCATGCACCGATGATGGCAACCACCGACATCGCCCTGCGCGCCGATCCTGCCTACGAAAAAATCTCGCGCCACTATCACCAGAATCCGCAGAAACTTGCCGAGGACTTTGCCAAGGCCTGGTACAAGCTGATGCACCGCGACATGGGTCCGTTGTCACGCTATCTGGGTTCGATGGTGCCGGCGAAGACCGAACTGTGGCAGGACGTGATTCCTGATGTTGACCATCCATTGGTCGACGGGAACGACGTCGCGGCCTTGAAAGCCAAAGTGCTGGCCTCCGGTTTGTCGACGTCGCAACTGGTGACCACAGCCTGGACTTCGGCTGCCACTTTCCGCGGTAGCGACAAGCGCGGTGGTGCCAACGGTGCCCGTATTCGTCTGGCTCCGCAAAAGGATTGGGAAGCCAACGAGCCTGCCAAACTGGCCATCGTATTGACGGCACTCGAAGCCATCCAGAAAGACTTCAATGGCGCGCAATCCGGCGGCAAGAAAATCTCGATGGCTGACCTGATCGTGCTGGCCGGTAGCGCCGCCGTTGAGGCTGCGGCAAAAAAAGGCGGTGTCGATACCATCGTGCCGTTCTCGCCGGGACGTACCGATGCCACGCAAGAGCAGACTGACATCGAAGCATTCGCGCCACTGGAGCCACGCGCCGATGGATTCCGCAACTTCCTGGGCAAGGACAGTGTGGGCACGTCAGCCGAATTGCTGCTGGATCGCGCCAGCCTGATGACCTTAAGCGGTCCCGAAATGACGGTACTGGTCGGCGGCATGCGCGCCCTCGATACCAATTTCGGCGGCGTCAAACACGGTGTGTTCACCGACAGGCCTGGTACGCTGAGCAATGACTACTTCGTCAATTTGCTCGACATGAAAACCAAGTGGGAGAAGTCGACCGCGTCGGAGGGACTCATGGAAGGGCGCGATGTTGCCAGCGGCAATGTCAAGTGGACCGGTTCCGTCGTCGATCTGGTGTTCGGTTCGAACTCGCAGCTGCGGGCGATTACCGAAGTCTATGGCAGCAGCGATGCACAAGAGATGTTCGTGCATAACTTTATCGCGGTCTGGACCAAGGTAATGGAACTGGATCGCTTCGATCTGGCCTGATACCGGCGCGGCCTTGTCGATTCACATCGGCAAGCCGTGCGGCGCAAGATAGCCTGCGCCAAAAGGTGACCCCGAACGACCCCTTCGCCTTGGCGAGCGGGTCGTTTTTTTATGGGGACCGGCGGGGTAGTTTGCGCGCTGACCTGGAGACGGTTGCGAAGGACCTCGCCGGTCCGCCTGATCGAATTGACCTACAATCCCCGCCCATGAGCCATCTCGATATTCTTCTGCCTTTCGCCCTCCCCCCCACCGCCATGGGTCCCGATCTGCTGCGTGCGATGGAAACGCCGTCACTGGCCGTACTGCTGGCGCGCAGCAAGCCGGAACCGGCGGTCGCACATGACGCCTTCGCCCACGCGCTACCGCATGAATCCTGGCTCGCCGCCGCCTTCGGTTTGTCACCCGACAAGACAACCGACAGCAGTCCGCCGCTAGCCTTGCGCGCCATGCACAGGCGCGGCTTTGCGCCCGAGTCCGGGGTCTGGTTCGTGCTCAATCCGGTCCACATCCATATCGCCCGCGATCATCTGGTGCTGACAGATCCGCGCCGGCTGGCGCTGGCCGACGCGGATTCGCGCACGCTGTTTGCACTGGCTGCACCACTGTTTGAAGAGATCGGCCAGCAACTGGTCTACGGCGACGCGGCGACATGGTTTCTGCGCGCCGACGACTGGGCAGCGATGCAGACTGCGACACCGGACGCGGCCTGCGGCCACAACATCGATATCTGGATGCCGAAAGGTCCGGCCGAGCGCGACTGGCGCAAGGTCCAGAATGAAATCCAGATGCACTGGCATGACTGTGCGGTCAACCAGTCGCGCGAGCAGCACGGTCTCGATCCGGTCAATTCGCTGTGGCTGTGGGGCGCTACGCGGGCAGAACAAGACGCACGGGACTCGTCCTATACCGATGTCTTCAACCTCGCCAACTGGCGTGGCGAAGCGGTCAGGCATCATGACAACGCCACCATCGCCGACGTGCTCGCCGCGAAACCGGCGCACGGTTTGCTATTGCTCGACATGCTGATCGAACCGGCGCTGGGCGAAGATTTGTCCGAATGGCTGATGCGCCTCAATGCCCTCGAGGCGCCCTGGTTTGCACCCCTGTTGCAGGCGCTGAAAGACGGCGCACTCGGTTCATGCCGCCTGATCCTGACCCATGGCAGCCTCGTCACCGGGCACTTGATCACGCGCACGACGCTGCGCAAATTCTGGTTGAAGCCATCGCTCAAGGGATTGCTGCAATGACCCGTCTCGCGACCCGTGCGGCGTCCCCGCGCGACACCGAACGCCTGATCCAGGACGGCATCCATCCGGTGCTGGCGCGCCTGTATGTGGCGCGCGGCTTGCTCGATGCGCGCGAACTGTCGAGCGAGCTGTCGTCGATGATCGCCCCTTCCGGTTTGCTGCATATTGATGCCGCAGCGATATTTCTGGCCGATGCGATCGCGGCAAAAAAACGCATGGTGATCGTCGCTGATTACGATTGCGATGGTGCCACTGCCTGCGCGGTCGGCTTGCGCGGACTGCGCATGCTGGGCGCGGACGTCGACTTCATCGTGCCGAACCGGTTCGAATACGGCTATGGCCTGACACCCGAAATCGTCGCGCTGGCGCAAGCCGAAAAATCGCCCGACATCATCGTCACGGTCGATAACGGCATTGCCAGCATCGACGGCGTGGCCGAAGCCAACCGGCGCGGCATCGACGTGGTCGTCACTGATCACCATCTGCCGGCCGATACGCTGCCGGCAGCGCGCGTCATCGTCAATCCGAACCAGCCCGAATGCGGCTTCCCGAGCAAGAACCTGGCCGGCGTCGGCGTGATGTTTTATGTGCTGCTGGCCTTGCGCGCCGAACTGCGCAAGCGCGGTATATTCGATCAGCACAGCCAGCCCAAGCTCGATGTACTGCTTGATCTGGTCGCGCTCGGCACGGTCGCCGACGTCGTCAAGCTCGATGCCAACAACCGCATCCTGGTCGCGCAGGGCTTGAAGCGGATGCGCGCCGGTCGCATGCATGCGGGCGTCGCGGCGCTGTTCCGGGCCTCGGCCCGCGAAGCGCGTAAGGCCAGTCCGTTCGACCTCGGTTTTGCGCTGGGTCCGCGCCTGAACGCCGCCGGCCGATTGGCCGACATGTCGCTTGGCATCGAATGCCTGACCACTGACGATGAAGGTCGCGCCTGGGCCATTGCCCAGCAACTCGATGCGATCAACCGCGAGCGGCGCGATATCGAAGCCGACATGCAGGACACCGCGCTGGAATTGCTCGACAGTTTCAATCCGCAGGACAATTCGACGATCAGCGTGTTCGACGCCGGCTGGCACCAGGGCGTGATCGGCATCGTTGCTTCGCGCCTGAAGGACAAGTTCTACCGGCCGACGATCACCTTCGCCCCGGCCAGCGATGGCTGGATCAAGGGCTCGGGACGCTCGATCCCGGGCTTTCATTTGCGCGATGCGCTGGACCTGGTGTCGAAGCACGCGCCGACCCTGATCGACAAGTTCGGCGGTCATGCGATGGCCGCCGGCCTGACCTTGCGTGCCGAAAATTTCGATGCCTTCGCCGCCGCCTTCGAAGCCGTCGGGCGCAGCTGGCTGACGCAGAACCAGCTCGAACGGGTACTCGAAAACGATGGTTCGCTGGAAGATGCCTTCTTCACGACGCAGTTCATCGACCTGCTCGACGCACAGGTCTGGGGTCAGGGTTTTGCGCCACCGGTGTTCTGCGACGAGTTCCGCGTGATCAGCCAGCGCATTCTCAAGGAGCGCCATCTGAAATTGCAACTCGAGCGCAATGGCCAGCGCTTTGATGCGATCTGGTTCGGTCATACCGACGATCTCGGTGGCCGCGCGCGGGTCGCCTACCGGCTCGATGCGAACGAGTACAACGGGGTGACGCGGGTGCAGTTGATGGTCGAGTATGCCGAAATGGCCTGACCGAGGAACCGAATACGTGGTGCCAGCCACCGAGTCTAAGCAAGCAAATTTGCTTGGTTAACCGGGTTGGAGCATTCCATGGCAGATATCAAGATACCAAGGCTGAGCAGCACCGACGTCGTCTATCACACAGATGGCACTCGGGAAGTCATCACCGAAAAGAACAAGTCGATGACGCTCGAGGCAGGCGATATTATTTTTGACGCGAACGTGCATACGACGATGGTGGTCAACGCCGGCGGACAAAGCGCATATGTCATTGGCGATCGCGGTCCGGGCAAGCAGACGGAAATCACCGAGGATGATTTCGAAAATAAAAATGTCGCTTCGCGCAATCAGTTTTTCCAGCGTCTGTTCGGCAAAGCCACTAATGCGCAGGAACTGGCGATGATTCATCAGTCCAAGGCGGCCCGTTCCGGCTCAGACGCAGACAATGGCATCCTGCCAATGACGATGTTCACTATTGGCGGGCCGGACGTTCCCTCACCGGGTGGCCGCGGGAATTGCAGCTGCGGAGATCCGAGTTGTCCTGGCTGCGATGAAGGCGGTGGCACACCTACGCCAGGCACTCCTGGCGGGCACGGTGGCACG
>AEPR01000135.1 GCA_000195205.2 Oxalobacteraceae bacterium IMCC9480
GGTGATATTGCGGATGCAGTTGCCCGAAGTCTGGATCGCGTGCATTTCGACCGAGGCCAGGTCGGCCAAGATTTGCGGCGTGTCTTCGAGGTTGATCCAGTTGTACTGGATGTTCTGGCGTGTCGTGAAGTGGCCGTAGCCGCGGTCATACTTGCGGGCGATTTCGGCGAACATGCGCATCTGGTCCGACGACAGCATGCCGTACGGGACGGCTACACGCAGCATGTACGCATGACGCTGCATGTACAGGCCGTTTTGCAGGCGCAGCGGTTTGAATTCTTCTTCGGTCAGTTCGTCGGCAATGCGGCGGCGGACTTGATCGGCATATTGCGCGATGCGTTCCTTGACGATCTGGTGGTCGTATTGGTCGTAGTGATACATCGTGGATCCTGTCTTCAAATGATACGAAATGAGGTGATGACCGCGCGTCTGAACGCTGTGCGGTGGCCTAGAACACCAGCTTGAATGCGACTCCGGTCAGGGTGACGGCCAGCAGGCCGCGCAATAGTTTGTCCGGTACGGCACGTGCTGCCAGCGATCCGATCGTAATGCCCGGCACCGAACCGATCAGCAGCATGATGAGCAATGCCCAGTTGATCGATCCTATCCACCAGTGGCCCAGTGCGGCGATGGCCGTCAATGGTACGGCATAGGCAATGTCAGTGCCGGCAATTTCTGCCGGCTTGAGTTTCGGATACAGCAGCACCAGCAGCGTGGCACCGACGGCACCGGCACCAATCGATGAAATCGTCACCAGCGTGCCGAGCACGACACCGGCCATGATGGTGGCGTTGGCCTGGCGGGAACCTTCGAGCTGGTATTGCGGATGCGCTGCCATCCAGCGCTGCATGCGGGTGCGGAACAGGATCGCTATCACGGTCAGCATTACCGAGCCGGCGATCGAATAGCGGATGATCTGGCCGATGGACTCGTCGAGTCCGCCAAAATATTTGAGTACCAGCGTAGCCGCCACGGCGGCCGGCAGCGCACCGAGGCACAGGCGGCGCACGATCTCCCAATGGACATTGCCGCGAAAACGATGGGCGAAAGTGCCGGCGACTTTGGTGGCCGAAGCGAAGGCCAGATCGGTGCCGACTGCTACCGTGGGCGAGATGCCGAACAGCAGCGTTAGCAGCGGCGTCATCAGCGATCCGCCGCCGACACCTGTCAGGCCAACCAGTAATCCCACTGCAAAACCGGAAACTATATAAGAAAGAGTCATGACATCCTGATCAAAGTAGCCCGAATCGTAATAAAATTCGGCTCTATCGCCAACTACAGAGTAACTATTTGCTTATATGCGCTGCGGGCATATGCAAACTCGGCAAACTCGGCGAACAGCCTGTTGCGCTGTCTTGCTTGACCCATTAGAAAGTCGTCATGAATTTGCATCAATTCCGCTTCGTGCGCGAAGCCGTGCGCCAGAACTACAACCTGACCGAAGCGGCCAAGGCCTTGTTCACGTCACAGCCGGGCGTCTCGAAAGCCATCATCGAACTCGAGGAAGAACTCGGCGTCGATATCTTCACCCGTCACGGCAAGCGCATCCGCGGCCTGACCGAACCGGGCCGTGCAGTGCTCAAGGCGGTCGAAGTCATCATGCAGGAAATCGACAGCCTCAAAAGCATCGGCAAGGAATTCGCCGCCCACGATAGCGGCAGCTTCACGATCGCGACTACGCACACGCAGGCGCGCTACGCGTTGCCGAAGGTCGTGCAAGCGTTCACGCAGCGGTTTCCGAAAGTGCGGCTGTCGCTGTTGCAGGGCAATCCGAAACAGGTCGCCGACCTGGTCCTGAGCGGCCACGCCGACATCGCGCTGGCGACCGAATCGATCACCACCGTCGCCGGTCTGGTGTCGATCCCGTGTTACCAGTGGGAGCATGTGGTGGTGGTGCCGCCCGAGCATCCGCTGCTGAAATCGAAGTCACTGACGCTCGACGAGATCGCTGCCTATCCGCTCATCACGTATGACAGCGCCTTCACCGGTCGCGCCAAGATCGATCACGCTTTCCAGTTGCGTAACCTGAAGCCGGATGTGCTGCTCGAAGCCATTGATGCCGACGTCATCAAAACCTATGTCGAACTGGGCTTGGGCGTTGGCATCATCGCCGGCATGGCGTACGATGCCGATCGCGATAAAAATCTGCGGATGATCTCTGCGGGCCACCTGTTCGGCACCAACGTGTCGCGGGTCGCGCTCAAGCAAGGGGCTTATTTGCGCAGCTATGTCTACACGTTCATCGAACTGCTGACGCCGACCCTGAACCGCAAACTGATCGAACAGGTCATGAGCGGCGAAAAAGAAATGTATGAACTGTAATCCGACGATAGAGACCACCATGAGTATTCCCAAAAGCGCCAACCAGAGTATCAGCACCGACATGGCCGAGTACTACGCCAAGCGTGCCGACCAGCATGACAATGTGTACGCCAAACCGGAACGCCAGGCCGACCTGCCGATCGTGCGCGAGTGGCTG
>AEPR01000134.1 GCA_000195205.2 Oxalobacteraceae bacterium IMCC9480
CCTTCCTTAAAACTACCGCTATTGCCTCTGCTGTTTCCGTCGTGCCGTTCGGCCAGGCTGCATTTGCCACCGAAGGCCCATGGCGCACGTTCGATGTCACCACCCGCGTCGAACTCAACAGTACCGGCCCAGCGAGCGTCTGGTTACCGATCCCGACCGTCAATACCGATTACCAGAAAGTCATGGAGACCACCTTCAAGACCGCCGGCGGCAAGGCGCAAATCGTGCAGGACGCCAAATACGGTGCCGGCATTCTGGTGGCCGAATTCAGCGGCAGCGACAAGCCGGTGGTCGAAGTCACCACCCGCGTCATGACCCGTGACCGCAGTGTCGACCTCACCGCCGCACCGAACAAGGAACAACTCGATCCGGCCGAACGCGCGCTGGCGTTGGCCCCGACCGACCTGCTGCCGACCGACGGCATCGTGCTCAAGACCGCTCAGGAAATCACCAAAGGTGCGAAGACTGATGTGGCCAAGGCGCAAGCCCTGTACGACTGGATCGTCGAGAACACCCGCCGCGATGCCAAGGTGCGCGGTTGCGGCGTCGGCGATATCAAGTCCATGCTCGAATCGAACAACCTCGGCGGCAAGTGCGGCGACCTCAATGCTTTGTATGTCGGGCTGGCCCGTTCGGTCGGTATTCCGGCGCGTGATGTTTACGGTGTGCGCGTGGCTGATTCCCGGCTGGGTTACAAGTCGCTCGGCAAGTCAGGCGACATCACCAAGGCACAGCATTGCCGCGCCGAAGTTTATCTGGCGGGCTACGGCTGGGTCCCGGTCGATCCGGCCGACGTGCGCAAGGTCGTGCTCGAAGAAGGCGGCGGCTTGCCTCTGAGCGACGTCAAAGTCGTGGCGGCCCGCAAGCGCTTGTTCGGTTCGTGGGAAATGAACTGGATGGCCTTCAACTACGCGCATGACGTGCAACTGCCGGGCGACAAAAAAGGCGCGATCGGCTTCTTCATGTATCCGAACGCGATGATCATCGAAGACGGCAAGGCTGCTCGCGTTGACAGCCTCGATCCGGACAACTTCAAATACAAGATCACGTCACTTGAAATCACCGGCTGATCGGGCTTGATGCGCGCTTCACTACGAACGCTGCTGCTGGCAGCAGCAAGCTTGCTGGCATTGGCGGCGACACCTGCGGTACAGGCACAGGCCAGCTGGGTGGCGTTTTCCGGCCAGGGCCAGCCGCCTATGCCGCTGCTGCTCGATGACCTCGACGGCAAGCCGGTCGATCTCGCGAGCCTCAAAGGCCAGGTGGTGCTGGTGAATTTCTGGGCCACCTGGTGTGATGGCTGCAAGGCCGAAATCCCGGCGCTGAACCGTTTGCAGCAGCGCTTCAAGGATCGCAAGCTGCGCATTCTCGGTGTCAATATCAACGAAGGCAAGGCGCGCATTAAGCAGTTCACCCAGCGCATCCCGGTCCAGTACACCATCCTGCGGGACGCCGATTCGGTCGCCATGAAAGCCTGGCACGTGCGCATCATGCCGACCACCTTCCTGATCGACAAGCAGGGCCGGCTGCGCTACGAACTGGCCGGCGAAGCCGACTGGGACGACCCCACCATTCAGGCACCTGTCCTCGACCTCTTGAAATAGGAGACTGACCTTGGCCCAATTCATCCAGCGTTTTCACGCCGACAAATCTGCCATCCGCGACGAATTGCTGACCGGTTTGCAAGAACCGCACGCCGTCACCTCGCCCAAATATTTGTACGACGCGCTCGGCTCGAAACTGTTCGAAGCCATCTGCGAACTGCCCGAGTACTACCCGACCCGCACCGAAGCGGCGATCTTTGCGGCCCATGCCGACGAGATCGCTGCCTCGGTCGGGCGTGGCCGCACATTGGTCGACCTCGGTGCCGGTAATTGTGCCAAGGCCGCGCGGCTGTTCCCGGTGCTGCAACCGGCGCATTACGTACCTATGATATTTCAGTCGACTTCCTGCGCGACTCGGTCGATACCTTGCAGCAGCGTTTTCCGGCGATGGAAATCACTGCGCTGGGTGTTGATTTTTCGGCGCCGTTTGCCTTGCCTGACCATGTCGGTCCGGCGCAGCGCCTGTTCTTTTATCCCGGT
This sequence comes from Oxalobacteraceae bacterium IMCC9480, assembly GCA_000195205.2. Classification (GTDB taxonomy): domain Bacteria; phylum Pseudomonadota; class Gammaproteobacteria; order Burkholderiales; family Burkholderiaceae_D; genus Actimicrobium. The sequence continues at coordinate 2,085 of AEPR01000134.1, forward strand.
TCGTCAATCGGCAATTTCGCCCCCGCCGAGGCCGCAGCGTTCCTCGCCCGGCTCGCGCAGGCCGGTGACAACGATGGCGGTCTGCTGATCAGCGTCGATCTGGTCAAGGCCAAGTCGCTGCTCGATGTGGCGTATGACGACGCGCTCGGTGTCACGGCCTCGTTCAACCTGAACCTGCTCAATCACCTCAATGCGGTACTCGAAGCCGACTTCAATGTGCGCGGCTGGCAGCATGTCGCATTTTTCAATGCCGAGCTGAGCCGCATTGAAATGCATCTCGAAGCGAAGTCTGCGCAAACCGTGCGCTGGCGCGGTGGCCAGCGTCAGTTTGCCTCCGGCGAGCGCATTCATACCGAGAACAGCTACAAATACACGGCTGAAGGTTTTGCCGCCTTGCTCGAGCGCGCCGGCTTCACGCTGCAGCAGAGCTGGACCGACCCGCAGGGCTGGTTCATGGTGTGTCACGCGAAGGCCAGCGGAAACCGGCCATGAACGCGCCGGCCGAATTGGCCCGGCAGCAGCCGGCAGAAGCACTGGCCGCGCAGTTTGCGGCAGTGCGCGCGCGCACGGTCGCGCTGGCTGCACCGCTCTCGCCCGAAGACGCTTGCGTGCAATCGATGGCCGATGCCAGTCCCGCCAAATGGCATCTGGCGCACACGACCTGGTTTTTCGAGACCTTCATCCTTGAGTGCTTCGAAGCCGGTTTTCAGCCGCATCATCCGGCCTTCCGCGTGCTGTTCAATTCGTATTACAACGGCATCGGCGAAAAGCATGCGCGGGCGCAGCGCGGGCTGATCACGCGGCCGTCGCTGGACGAAGTGCTGGCGTATCGGGCTGCCGTCGATGCGCGCATTGATGCCTTGCTGGTGGCACCATCGCCCGAGCTGGCCACGCTGGTGCGGCTTGGCTTGCAGCACGAACAGCAGCATCAGGAATTGCTGCTGACTGATCTCAAGCATCTGCTGTCGATGAATCCGCTGTATCCGGTGTATGCCAATGACGGCGCGTTGCCGCCCGTTGGCTGCGCACCCGCCGGCTGGCATAGCGTCGCGGCCGGCATCGTCGACATTGGCTTCGACGGCGATGGTTTTTGCTTCGACAATGAACGGCCGCGCCACCGGCAATTCGTGGAAGGTTTTGCACTGGCGACTACGCTGGTCAGTAATGCCGACTATCTGACATTTATCGATGCCGGCGGGTATGCCGATCCGGCGCTGTGGCTTTCGGAAGGCTGGAGCTGGGTCTGCGATAACGCGCTGACGCAGCCGCTGTACTGGCACCGTAGCGACAACGGGTGGCACGAGTTCACTTTGCGCGGACTGCAAGCGCTGGACTTGCAGCGTCCGGCGATCCACTTGTCGTACTTTGAAGCCGACGCCTATGCGCGCTGGGCCGGTGCGCGTTTGCCGACCGAAGCGCAATGGGAGTGCGCCGTGCACTCAGCCGGCCCCGACCGCTTCGATGACCTGTTCGGCGCGTGCTGGCAATGGACCTCAAGCAGCTACGCGCCGTATCCGGGTTTCGCCACCGCCGACGGCGCGCTGGGCGAATACAACGGCAAGTTCATGGTCAATCAGTACGTATTGCGCGGCGGCTCGTGCATCACGCCGGTCGGCCATGCCCGCGCCACGTACCGGAATTTTTTCCCGGCGACGGCGCGCTGGCAATTCAGTGGCGTGCGGTTGGCGAAATAGTCATTGAAAGAGGCGCGTCCGATCGGCCGGAAAATCAACATTGATATCAAGGTATGACAATGTATAAAGACATCAGGCTATACAGTCATATACAAATGTATACATTGCTATAATTTTTTTGTTTTCATCACACTTCCATCACCATCCCATGGATCCAGTCCACAATCCGTTTGCCCCCGGCGCAGGCAGCCAGCCGCCACAGCTTGCTGGCCGTCAAGCCATCATCGACGAAGCGGGCGTCGCTATTCAACGGGCCCTGCTGTACAAATCGACCCGGCCGCAACTGTTTCTCGGGCTGAGGGGCGTGGGCAAGACGGTACTGCTGAACAAAATCCAGGAAATGGCCGAGCAAGCCGGTCACCTGGTGTCATTCGTCGAAGCGCCGGAGAACCGGTCGCTGGGCGAACTCCTGATGCCAAAAATTGATCAACTGCTGCACAAGCTTTCCGTGACAGCCAGTGCTAAGGCCAAGGTGTACAGCGCGCTGCGGGCCCTGCGCTCGTTCGGTTCAGCGTTCAAGCTGACCTATGGCGACGTCTCGCTGTCGGTGGAAGCCGAACCCGGCGTTGCCGACAGTGGCAACCTGGAAAATGATTTGTCGGAGCTGTTTGTTCAGGTCGGCGAGGCGGCGAAAGCGGCAGGTAGGGGCTGGACCTTGCTGATCGATGAGGTGCAATACCTGAAACCCGTCGACCTCGCGGCGTTGATCGTTGCTCTCCATAAAATCAATCAGAAAAGGTTGCCGGTTTTGTTTTTTGGCGCGGGCCTGCCTCAGGTTGCTGCCTTGTCCGGGGATGCCAAGTCTTACGCCGAACGCCTTTTTCTCTACCCTGTTGTGGGGCCGCTGGAAGTTGCCGATGCCAAAATGGCGATCAGGCATCCGGTGAACGAAGAAGGGGCCACCATTTCCGAGCAGGCCCTGGATGAAATTATTGACAAGACGCATTGCTATCCCTATTTCCTGCAAGAGTGGGGGCATCAATGCTGGAACATTGCGCAAGCGGGCAAGATCGATCTTGCCGATGCGAAGAATGCCGCGCTGCGGGCAACCAAGCGACTTGACGAGGGATTTTTCAAAGTCAGGTTTGAGCGACTGACCCCCAAGGAACGTGAATACGTGATCGCCATGGCCAAGCTCGGTGCCGGGCCGTATCGCTCATCCGACATTGCCGATGCGCTGGGTGAGACGTCCCAGAGCCTCGGACCGCGGCGGGCCCAGATTATCAACAAGGGGATGATTTACAGTCCTTCGCACGGCGACATTGCTTTTACGGTGGCGATGTTTGACGAATACCTGATGCGAAATTTTGTGAAGAAAGACGATGGCTCGTCATCGGCATGAAGTCCCGGTCGTCACTTTTTTCCTGCCACGGCGCGCCGGCAATTCAGCGGTGTGCGATTGGCGAAATAGTCATTTTCAGGAGATCCCTTGATCCAGCTTTACTATGCCCCCGGCAATGCCAACCTGGCACCGCACATCCTGCTCGAAGAACTCGGCATCCCGCATGAACTGGTGCTGGTCGATCGCGACAATCAGGTCCATCGCAGCGAGGCCTATCGCAAGCTCAATCCGAACGGGCTGATCCCGGTGCTGGTCGACGGCGAGCTGGTGCTGTACGAAACCGCCGCGATCTGCCTGCACCTGGCCGATACCCATCCTGAAGCGCAACTCGCGCCACCGCTGGCCAGTGCGGCGCGCGCCCATTGCTACAAATGGCTGATGCACCTGACGAACACCGTGCAGGCCGAAATGATTACCTACTTTTATCCCGAGCGCCTGGTCGACGACGCCACCGCCGCCGCACAAGTGAAAGCCCATGCCGAAGCACGGCTGGCGCGCATGTTCGACCTGATGGACGCCGAGCTGGCCGCCAACGGGCCGTACCTGCTCGGCGCGCAGTACAGCATCGTCGACCCCTACCTGTTCATGTTGTCGCGCTGGAGCCGGATGATGGCACGGCCGGCGCGAGAGCGCGGCGCGCTGGGGCGCTATTTGGCGATGATGGCGCAGCGGCCGGCGGTGCAGCGGGCGTTTGCGGCGGAGGGGATAGCCGCGCCGTTTTGTTGAGATTGCTTTTTGCGTGGTTGAATCATCGGCTTGAACTTTGGTGTGACGACTTACGCCGCAATTTTTGTCGGCGCAGTGGCATCCCCGCGTCCGGCCAGCAAACCGGCAATCGAGATATCTTCATCGAGTGCCTCCCAATGAATACCATTGACCGAGAGCTCGCATTGCTGGCGCTGCTCGGGGGTTGCATGAAGCAGTCTCGGGAACCATGCTAGCGGCACACCGAGTGTGCGGCCGTCTGACAAGGCGAGCCACATATTGTTGTCGTCGAAATGTACGGATTTAGCGGAAGTAGTCATTCCAGGTCCTTTCAATCAATGTGGCATTTTGTTCTGCGACGTCGGCAAGTTCTCGTAACGTTCGTGCGTCAAACCCATTGCTGTCACTCAAACAAACGGTGGGATGTAACCAGAATTTAGCTTCACCGTCACTGCTGCGAACATGCACATGCAATGGCTCCCTCGGACTGCCTTCGTTCGAGTAGAAGAAAAATCGGTATCCCTTGTATCGAAACACAACTGGCATTGGTTTCCCCCGAACGATGTTTGTTATCGCGAGTCATCGTGTGTTCCAAACCGATTGACCCGAGAACGTACCTTCGCATGAATCAGGCATGGCTTTCAAGCGTAATCGGCGCTGATGGTTTTGGAACTGACCTGTTTGCGGGGGCACCCGCTGGCTAGCTGCGGTGGCCGGAAGGCGACCGCTTCCATCGGTTTTGTTAGCGGGTAATGAAAGTCATCACATGAGAGTGGCAACGTTCTTTGGCAAGGTGATCCGCATGTTCGGCGGAAATGAAAGACACGCCGCCCGTAGTACGTCGCCGCCATGGTTGGTGTTGCGCTCAGCGGGGAGCGTTCCTGCCCGTGCCGCCGGACTGGCGCGGTCTTCGCAAGTCAGGCTTGTCGAAGAAAGCTTGTCGAAGGCGCGCCG
>AEPR01000133.1 GCA_000195205.2 Oxalobacteraceae bacterium IMCC9480
GCTGACCTACAGACAGGAACCACCATGAATGCGTCATTAGAAAAATCCTTGGCAAAAGTGCCGGAAGTCACGCTCGTCTTCTGGGTAATCAAGATTGCCGCGACAACACTGGGCGAAACTGGCGGCGATGCCGTGTCGATGTCAATGAATCTGGGCTATCTCATTGGCACGATCATTTTTCTGGCAGTATTTTTGGTCGCGGTGTTTGCCCAAATCAAGACCAAGACCTTTCAGCCCTTGCTGTACTGGACCACCATCATCGCCACCACCACCGTCGGCACGACACTCGCGGATTTTGCTGACCGTTCCCTTGGCATTGGCTACGGGGGTGGCTCGGCCTTGTTGACGGCTCTATTGTTTGGCTCCCTGCTGCTCTGGCATCGGACACTCGGCTCGGTCTCGGTCAGCACGGTCAGTTCACCGAAAGCCGAGCTGTTCTATTGGGTGACCATCATGTTTTCCCAAACGCTGGGTACGGCGTTGGGCGATTGGACCGCCGGCACCGCCGGTTTGGGGTATACCGGAGCTGCTATCGTGTTTGGCGCGTTGCTGGCGCTGGTTGTTGCGCTCTACTACTGGACCACTGTGTCGCGCACTCTGCTATTTTGGGCGGCGTTCATCTTGACGCGCCCTCTCGGTGCCGTGGTAGGGGATTTTCTGGATAAGCCGCTTAGTGCTGGTGGTCTGGCACTTAGTCGTTATTCCGCTTCGGCGGCCTTGTTTGCTTTTATTCTGATCAGCATTCTGCTGTTCAAGCAAAACGCGGCCAGAACGGCGCATTGATCGATCGTTATTTGATGGAGTAGGCATGCGCGTGTTACTGGTCGAAGACGACATCATGATTGGCGAAGCCATTCAGGGCGCGCTGAAAGACGCATCGTACGCGGCTGATTGGGTCAAGAATGGTCAAACTGCCCTCACGACACTGGCTTGCCAGCGCTACGACCTGGTATTGCTCGACCTTGGGCTTCCCGGCAAGGATGGTCTGGAGGTACTGACCAGCATTCGTGCCATCGGCAATCCGGTTCCACTTCTCATTATTACCGCTCGCGACGGCCTTGATGATCGCGTGCGTGGTCTGGATGGCGGTGCCGATGATTATCTGCTCAAACCCTTCGAGATCGCCGAACTGCTGGCCCGCATGCGTGCGGTGCTCAGACGCAAGGGAGGCAGCGCAGCACCGGTGCTCGGCAATGGTATCGTGTCGCTCGATCCGGCAACCCGGGGCGCCACCGTCAATGACGGTGAGTCGGTGCAACTGTCCAACCGGGAGTTCGGCTTGCTGCACGCCTTGCTGACACGCCCCGGTGCAATCCTTTCCCGCCGTGAACTGGAAGATCGTCTTTACGGCTGGGGTGAAGAGGTTGAGAGTAACGCCGTCGAATTCCTGATCCATGCGTTGCGACGCAAGCTAGGCAGCGACGTCATTAAAAATGTCAGGGGAGTCGGATGGATGGTTTCAAAAAACGTCTGAATGAATCGGTTCAGTTCAAGCTGTCCTTTTCGCTGTCGCTGGTCATCCTGATCATTGCGGTACTGGCGGGATCATTTTCCTTCGTGTCGGCATTTGATGAAGCGCATGAGTTACAAGACGACATGCTGCGTCAGGTCGCGGCACTATTCGATCGGCAACACCTCCCGCTGTCCCATCTCGGGGACGATGGCCGCGCCAAGGACAGTGATGAGGAGTCCCGTGTCGTCGTTCAATATCTTGACGCTGGTAGCAAGGCTGCCGCCACTGGAGACATTGGCGCACCGCTACCCTTGCCGTCAACCCTCTTCGATGGCTTGCATACGCTTGACGTCAGCGGTGAGCCGTTCCGTGTGCTGGTCAAAACGACGTCCAGTAACGAACGGATCGCCGTCGCGCAGGAAACGGGTGTCCGCGATGAGATTGCACGCGCCAGTGCCGTGCATACCCTGATGCCGCTGTTGATTCTGGTGCCCATCCTGCTGCTGATCGTCGCAGACTTGGTGCGCAAGCTGTTTCTGCCGATCGCTTCGTTGTCTGCAGAAATTGACCGGCGCACCGAGCAGGAATTACATCCCGTCGAAGAAAATCATCTTCCCGCCGAAGTTCGCCCGTTCGTGGTGGCGATCAACCGTTTGCTCGTCCGCGTTGAGCAAGCGATGGAAACGCAGCGCCGGTTTGTCGCGGATGCCGCCCATGAGCTACGCTCTCCAATGACCGCGTTGTCGCTGCAATCAGAGCGACTGGCCCGGGCGGAGATGTCCGAGCAGGCACATGAGCGCTTAGTCACCCTGCGCCGAGGCATAGAGCGCGGTCGCAATCTGCTGGATCAACTCCTCAGCTTGGCCAAGGCACAGACTGTTTCCACTGCACCCGAAGCGCCGGTATCGGTGCAGCACGTCTACCGCCGTGTGCTGGAAGACATCCTGCCATTGGCAGAAGCAAGGCATATCGATATCGGTGTCGACGGCGAGCAAGACGCCACACTCTGGGTCAGCGAGCCAGATCTGATTGCCGTGATCAGGAATTTAGTCGATAACGCCATTCGCTACACGCCAGAGGGCGGAACAGTCGATCTCTCTGTCACCACTGAAGACGGGCAGGCTATCTTGCGCATCCAGGATTCGGGGCCAGGCATTCAAGTCGCCGAGCGACAGCGGGTATTTGACCCTTTCTATCGCACACTCGGGAGTGATCAAGCTGGATCAGGTCTGGGTCTTGCTATCGTCAAGGCAATCACTGACCGGATTGGCGCGAAGATTCAGTTGGCATTTACAGACGAAAGACGACATTCTGGCCTGCGTGTTCAGGTATTCATTTCGCTGGTTAAACCATCTCATCAAGCTTCTGAGTGCACGAAAAATGA
>AEPR01000132.1 GCA_000195205.2 Oxalobacteraceae bacterium IMCC9480
GGCTGCGCACGGCCATTTCGTCGGCCACGGCCAGCAGGCCGGCACCATCCTGCGCGGCAAGCGCATCGAGCAAGCGGATCAGGTACGACTGGTCGAGCGCACCCAGCATGCCCTGCACCGCGTCGAGCGTGACGGTGCCGGCGGCGTAGGCAATGGCCTGATCGGTCAGCGACAGCGCATCGCGCATCGAACCGTGCGCGCCTTGCGCCAGCAAGCGCAGCGCGGGTGTCTCGAAGCCGATGCCTTCCTGGCCGAGGATATCGTCGAGGTGCGCGACGATGTGCCCGGGCGGCATTTGTTTGAGATTGAATTGCAGGCAGCGCGACAGCACGGTGACCGGAATTTTTTGCGGATCGGTGGTGGCGAGGATGAACTTGACGTGTTCGGGTGGTTCTTCCAGCGTCTTCAGCATCGCATTGAAGGCGTGGTTGGTGAGCATGTGGACTTCATCGATCATGTAGACCTTGAAGCGCGCATTTGATGGCGCGTAGACCGCCTGCTCCAGCAACTGCGCCATCTCTTCGACACCGCGGTTGGAGGCCGCATCGAGTTCGATGTAGTCGACAAAGCGGCCGGCATCAATCGCGCTACACGCAGCACAGACACCGCACGGCGTGGCGGTGATGCCGCCGTTGCCATCGATACCGATGCAGTTGAAGGCCTTGGCGAGGATGCGCGAGAGGGTAGTTTTGCCGACACCCCGGGTGCCGGTAAACAGGTAGGCATGGTGCAACCGGCCAGTGTCCAGCGCATGACTGAGCGCCCGCACCACGTGCTCTTGTCCGACCAGCGTGTCGAAACTGCGGGGACGATATTTTCGGGCAAGAACTTGATAGGACATGGGGGCCCAACGAATCGGCAAAGTGCGATTTTACCCCACATCGGGGCCCCATTCGCCGCCCTTGTTCAGATGTCGGCGCGACCGGCCAGCAGACTTTTCGAGCGCAGATAAAAACCGATTTCATTGATCGTGGCCAGACCGCGGTCGCCGGCAAACTTGTTTTCGATCAGGCGCATTTGTGCCCGCGCCTGCACCAGCTGGCCACGTTTTGCCGCGACAAACCCCAGTACCGCCCACGGATACGCGTCATACCGGCCATCCTGCCAGTTCGGCGTGACCCGGTTCAAGTAGGCCCAGCCCTTGTCGAAGTACGACGATAACTCCGTCAGTCCGAACGCCTGTGGAAATATCTGGCAGGTGGTGTCGGCGTAGAACGCGGTGCCGGCGACATCATCGGCATCGCTGGGCTTGAAACCGCTGCGGGCGGTATCAAACATCGAGGCACTGATGCGGGAGGTGATACCGGTGGCAAAGCCGTCGTAATAATTCGCATCGACGGCTTCGCCGCGCGAACGCAGCAACGCGGCGTAATCCCGCAAGCCGCGATAGACCTCGCAGTTATCCATCAGGTAACCGACCGAATTGGACTGGCTGCGCGGTGCCTGGAACACGCTGGTCATGCCGTTGGTTTTGATCGCCATCGCGAGGTTGCGACGGGCCATGGTTTTTAGCTTGGCCTTGTTGGCATCCCACCAAGCCCAGTTCTGGCTGGCTTTCAGGTAGCGCGCCACGATCGATAGCGTCGTGGCCGCATACGAATCATCCGAATCGGCCAGCACCCGCTGGAATGCGCCGGTGGGCGTGGTCGTGAAGTTGATATCCTGGATCGATGAATTGGCTTCCAGCCGGCGCAGATACAGATCGAGGTAGGTCCTGATATACAGGTCCAGATCAGCCGCATTGAGGTACTGGATAATCGGCAGAATACCGAGATTAGTGAAATACCAGTTAATGCGGCCATCCGGCGCAATCAGATAGGCACCGGTAAAAGTCCCGGATCCAATACGCAGTTTCTTGATTTCAGCCACGGCATCGAGTGTCCCCACGGTTTGTGCATATCCCTGATGAGTGAAGCCGAATAATGGCGCACTGATCACCAGTGCGGCCGAACGAGTAATAAATTGACGACGTTTCATGAATACTCCCATTGATTGATATAAAAGATCAGAGGCGGCACAAGCACGCGCCTGATCTGGCACAAAGCGTGCGGACAAAGCGCGGCCGTCAGGGGGCAAAATCCCTTTGCAAAACTGGCGGTGAGCGCTGGTACTGCTGGCATGAGCCCCGCAGCCTGAGCGGGCATTTGCCTGAAAAACTGCCACTGAAAATGACAGGGCGTGGAAAATTACGAGCGTGGTTCGAACCGGATAACGGAAACCCGTGACACTGATAATCAGGAAATCAAACAGGCCTGCATAAACGACATCTTTGCCTGTTGACTTTCACACTTCCAATGAGACTTATCCGGATAAATAATTAGTCCATGGAAAAAGTTTATGGCATTGATTTTTATCGTGCAATGCCACAACTGTTTAAATCAGGAAATATTTCCTAAATATAAGGGGAACTTTCAAAGCGCCTTCGGGCGCCATGCATTGTGTTATCAGACTTGCTTATTACACGCACAATTGCGGCATGACATTGCCACCGCCGATGGCCTGAGTTGTGACATGGCTAATTTGTTTTAAGAAATATTGGCAAATGCTTCAGGCGAAAAAAAACGGCAGTGCGATGAACGCACTGCCGTCAATCAGAGAGGGTCCCGAAACCGGGCTATGCGCAACTCAATGCGTGGCTGTCGCTGGCGCTTCCAGCACCGCAAGCTCCGTCAGCAGCGGCCCGGCACCACTGAAGCGATCCAGCACCAGGTAAATAACCGGCGTGATGAACAGCGTGATGACTTGCGACACCAGCAGGCCGCCCACGATGGCAACCCCGAGCGGCTGCCGCAACTCGGCACCGGCACCGAGTCCGAAGGCGATCGGCAAGGCACCAACCAGCGCGGCCAGCGTGGTCATCATGATCGGCCGAAAGCGCAGCAGGCAGGCTGAGCGGATTGCCTCGAAGGGTGTCAAGCCCCGGACCCGCTGCGCTTCCAGCGCGAAGTCGATCATCATGATGGCGTTTTTCTTGACGATACCGATCAGCATCAGGATGCCGATGGTGGCAATCAGCGTCAGCTCGAAATTAAACAAGCGCAACGCCAGCAAGGCACCGACTGCCGCCGACGGCAAGCCGGCCAGAATGGTGAGCGGATGGATATAGCTTTCATACAGCACGCCCAGCAAGATGTAGATCACCGCCACAGCCAGCAACAGCAGTGCAACCTGGCTGCCTTGCGACGACTGGAATACCGCTGCATCGCCGGCATACGAGGTAATCACCGTCGGCGGCAATTGCAGGTCCGCCTTGATCCGGTCAATCGCGGCACTGGCGTCGCCCAGCGGCACATCCGGTGCCAGATTGAACGAGACGGTGATGGCCTGCAGCTGCCCCTGATGGTTCACTGAAATCGCCCCGGCAGTGCGCTTCACGGTCGCGAGGCTCATCAGCGGTACCAGCGCACCGGTCTTGCTGCGGACATAAATCTTGCTCAGGTCAGCCTCGTCCTGCAGGCCCGACTCGCTATCCTGAAGAATCACCTGGTAGCTGTTGCTGGTCGTGAAAATGGTCGACACCTGGCGGTCGCCGAAGGCGCTGTAGAGCGCGGTGCGGATATCGAGTATCTGGACCCCGGCGGCACTGGCGCGATCACGATTGATGTCGACCACGGCTTGCAAACCACCCAGCTGCGAATCGCTGGTGACATCGCGGAAGATCGGATTGGCGCGCATTCCGGCCTGAATCCGGTCGGACCAGGTCGTCAGTTCGTCGGCCTTCACGCTCTGCAGCACGTACTGGTAGCGGCTCTTGCTGGAACGTCCGCCCAGACTCAGGTTTTGTACCGGCGTCAGGTAGACCGATAGCCCCGGTACCGCACCGAGCTTGCTGCGCAATTGCTCGAGTACGCGGCCCATGGGTGCACGCGTATTGCGTGCCTTGAGCCCGATGAACAAGGCGCCACTGCTGCCACTGGTCACGCGGGAGGTGACTGACAGCACATTGGCATCGTTCTCGATGATGCTGGCGGTGGCCTGCACCAGCTTCACCATGGCCGGATAGGAGATGTCTTGCGGCCCTTCGATTGTTGCGCGGATCTGGCCGATATCTTCGGTCGGGAAAAATCCTTTCGGGATGTCGATGAACAGAAAACCGGTCAGCAGAAAAGTCGACAGCGCACCGACCAGCACTAAGCGGGTGCGGGCCAGGCACCAGTCAAGACCACGGCTGTAGGTGTCGAGCACGGTATGGAAGCCCTTTTCGAATTGCCGGCTGATCCAGCTATCGTCCTCCGGCGGCGCGTGTTTCAGGAAGCGGCTGCACAGCATCGGCACCAGCGTCAGCGAAATCAATGCCGACACCATGATGGCCAGCGAGACGACTGCCGCGAACTCGCGAAAGATCAGCCCGATCACGCCCGGCATGAAAAAAATCGGGATGAACACCGCCACCAGCGAAATCGAAATCGACAGGATCGTGAAGCCGACTTCGCGTGATCCCTTGAGCGCAGCGGCCATCGGCGTCATGCCTTGCTCGACGTAACGCACGATGTTTTCCAGCATGACGATGGCGTCATCGACGACCAGCCCGACTGCGATCGTGATACCCAGCAGCGAAATATTGTCGAGGCTGTAGCCCAGCACGTACATCAGCGCGCAACAGCCGATCAATGAAATCGGCAGGGTGACGACCGGGATGGCGGTGGCGGACAGGCGTTTGAGGAACAGGAAGATCACCAGGATCACCAGCACGATGGTCAGGATCAGCGTGTGCCGGACATCGACGATCGATTCGCGGATCGAGAGCGAGCGGTCGTTCAACTCGTGGATCTCGATCGATGCCGGCATTTGCGCCTTGAACTTCGGCAGCGTTGCCTTGACCGCATCGACCACGGCAACCGTGTTCGCATTCGGCTGACGCTGCACCGCCAGCACGATCGATGGCTCGCCGTTGACCCAGCTGCCGCTCTTGGCGGATTCGACGCTGTCCTCGACGGTGGCGACATCCTTGAGTCGCGTGGTGTAGCCATCACGCGTGCTGACGATCAGTTCGCCAAATTCGGCGGCATTCTTCAACTGGCGGTTGGCTTCCAGTGTCAGGCTCTGGCGCGGTCCGTCCAGCACGCCGACCGGGCCATTGGTGTTGGCGGCCTGGATCAGCTTGGCCAGTTCATCGAGCGTCAGGTTACGTGCCGCCAGTTCGTCGGGGCGTACCTTGACGCGCACGGCAAAGCGGCGCTGGCCATACACCGCCACCTGGGCGACGCCGTCGATCGTCGATAGCGTCGGCGAAATCAGGTTTTCTGCATAGTCGTTGAGGTCCGCCAGCGAAATCGATGGCGACGTCAGCGCCACCAGCAATACCGCCGCATCGGCAGGATTGACCTTGCGATACGCCGGCAACGCAGTGAGCTCGACCGGCAGGCTGCGTTGGGCGCGCAGCAAGGCCGCTTGCACATCTACCGCGGCTGCATCGATATCACGGTCCGAGTTGAACTCAAGCACGATCGACGTATTGCCCAGCGTGTTGCTGGAGCTGATAGTGCTGATCCCGGAAATCGTCGAGAACTGCTTTTCCAGCGGCGTCGCCACCGACGCTGCCATGATTTCCGGACTGGCCCCGGGCAGGGACGCCGTGACGTTGATGACTGGCGTGTTGTAAGTAGGCAATGCCGCAATCGGCAGCTTCGAATAGGCAAACAGGCCGACCACCACGATGGCGATCGACAGCAAGACCGCCATCACCGGACGACGAATACAGAGTTCGGAAATATTCACGATGTCAATTCAAAAGTCATGCGCTGAAAGGGGCCGTTACACGCGGGGGTGGGCGTCGACGGTCACGGAGCACGCGGTGCCGTGGTGTCGGCACCGCCGCCACCGGCTGCAGCCTGGACTTCTTTGACGGTGATGCCGGGGCGCAGATTTTGCGCTCCCTCGACCACGACCCGGGCACCGGCCTCGATTCCGGTGACGGCCGCCTTGCCGTCTTCGATCGCGACGACGGTGACTGCTTGCATCCTCACTTTATTGTCCGGCTGCATCACATAAATGAACTTGTCGACCGGCCCGGTGACGATTGCCTGAGCGGGTACCACAATCGCTCCCGGCAGGGTGCGCGAGACCAGGCGCACCGAAACAAAGGTCCCGGGCCACATGCGACGGTCGGCATTGCTGAAACGGGCTTTCATGCGGATGGTGCCGGTTTGCGCATCGGCGGCGTTGTCAATAAAGATCAGCTTGCCGGTGAGCTCCCCCGCACCGGCAACTTGCGCCATGACGGGTGCATCGCCTTGCGGATAGGTCGCCCGCAAGTTGGCCAGTTCACGCTCCGGCAAGGTAAAACTGACGGCAATCGGATCCAACTGGGAAATCGTTAACATCGGCAAGGCCGCAGGCTGGGCAAGACTTCCCGGATGCACGTTAATGAGACCGATGCGCCCGCTGATGCTGGCGCGCACCAGGTTGTAATCGAGGGCGATCCGGCTTGATTTGACCGCTGCCTGATCGGCAGCGAGGGTGCTGCGCAGCGCATCAACCTTGCTGCGTGCCGTATCGACCACCGCTTGCGCGATAAATTTTTTGGAGAGTAATTCGAGATTCCGGCTCAGGGTCGCTTCTGCATCGGAGAGGTCGGCGCGATCGCGGGCCACCTGCGCCAGCGTCTTGTCGACACCGGATAACTCATTACGCTGATCCAGTGTGATCAGCAATTGTCCGGCGCGGACTTCCTGGCCTTCCTGGACATGAATTTCACGCACGATATTTTGCACCTGCGGCCGCACATCGACCGTGTTAATCGCTGTCACATAGCCATTGGCGAGCAAATTGATCGGCATTGCCTGCCGGGTGGCGATAGTCGTGCGCACGACCTGAGTCATGTCGGCTTTCAGTTTCTTCGCGACAGGAGATTTTGTGGAGTAAAGGAAATAACCCACTCCGCATGCGCCGATGACAACGATACCAACAAGAATATTCTTCAAATTACGTTGCATGGAAAAATCGCTAATGAGATTAAATTATCCAGGTCGACAAATGATCGCTGAAGTCTAAGGCCATTAACAATCGGATCCTCAGCAGGAGTTCATCGGGTCGAAAAAATGAATTGCAGAAACGTCGCGCATTATTACGTATTTTTTGGCTTAGCGCAGCGCATACATGAAGGACAAACGGTGGACAAACCGGTCAGTTATCCCCAGGACGGAAACATTTGAAATAGGAATGGGACCGGTACAAGCAACGCGGTCGACCTTGGATCCGCGAGCGCTGAAAAGCCGGAATGAAGAACGCGCGACAATCGATAACTTCGCAACGGAAAAATGAATCGCTCTATTTTGTGATTGATTAAACAACACATCGAATAGTAGCAATGGTTTTTTCGGGCAGCGACAATCAACGATTTGTAAAAAACAGAATGGATCCGGAATTTTTAACAGGTACTGATTGCGGCCAAAGAATCGCTGCACAGCGCGCCGGAGTAATCGGGATAATCTGCGGGAAGAGGATTGCAGACAGGCGAGTGTGTGTAAACAGAAAAACGCCTTATTGACACACGCGATCCGCTTTGTGTATCAATAAGGCGCTCTCATTATTGCCCTGCAGTATTTCCAGTACAGCGACTAATCATTACTTGATAATGAATGCATCCCGATCCTGACCTGCAATCCAGCGTGGTGGCTTGCCACGGCCGGACCATGTCGCACCGGAGACCGTATCACGGTATTTTGCAGCGACAGGCTCCTTCGTCTTGCCAACTTTCTTTGCACCCGTCAAACCAAGATCTGCCAAGGTAATACCGTAGTCGCGCATTTTTTCTTTGATATCGGCAATCGCATTAGCGATTTCACTCTGACGGGCATGAGCAGCTTGCTTTTGAAGATTTTCAATCTGGACAGTTAATTCTTTGTATGTTGACATGGTTGAGTTCCGGTAAATTATAGAAAATGAAGCGAGCACGTAATTTGGTTCTTCAACTCAGCGATGACTGCCGATGACGACATCGTCGCTGTTGACTGCCTTTTAAAAAACTTGGCTTACTAGTTTGCGCATCGTCACGAATTGTATACCAATAACGATTAATTTAATCTACTCCGGCGTTGATGATTTTCAATCATTGACGAATAATGCGCACAATCATTTTCAAAGGTTTGTTAAAAAAAGCCACAGTTTATTTCCATTCATTCAATCCGGATTGGTTTGAACGCACAAACTACAAAATGGCAATCGCTGATCAAGGCGCCTCTCGATAATCAGAAATCTCACAAAACCATGGCCCAATCTTCAAGAAATCTTCGATAAAAATTGAGGCATCAGTAAGTCCGGAGACCCATCAAGTCATCTGGATATAAGGTTGAATGCAGAGATACCAAAGTGGGAATGTCACCAATACATTGATTCAGGAGCGAAGCATCGCACCCGGGAAGAATCGGGACATGGACAGAGCAGAGAATGGAAAAGACTTGAGCGACTGAAGCAACAGGACGTGCTCACTTCAAGGATGACGGGATAAGAACAGCAGAAGCTTGATAAGTACAGATAAAAAAAAGACCGCTTGTGAACCCGGAGGTCCGACAAATCGGTCGTTTTGCGAAATTCAAGAAGGCGAGCCTTGTCTACGGCACTTATGGATAATGACTGTGGCTGCTTCGTTCCCGACCTGACCAGGTTGGCCATGCCACAATGCGCAGGGGCCCGCCGGCAAGGAGTCTACCAGAAAGTCTTCTCTTGGGCTGGCATAAATAACCCTGCTGCATTCTGGATCACTCAAATTCCGAGTTGCCCCCAGATACTATCAATGCGCGTCTTGACTTCGTCGCTCATGCTGATAGTGCTGCCCCACTCACGATCCGTCTCCCCAGCCCATTTATTGGTTGCATCGATACCCATCTTGCTGCCCAGTCCACTCACCGGCGAAGCAAAGTCGAGGTAATCGATCGGCGTGTTATCGACCAATGTCGTGTCACGTAAAGGATCAACGCGGGTCGTAATTGCCCAGATCACTTCTTTCCAGTCGCGGATATCGACATCTTCATCGACCACAATGATGAACTTGGTATACATGAATTGCCGCAAAAAGCTCCAGACCCCAAACATCACGCGCTTGGCATGTCCCGGATAGGATTTTTTCATCTGCACGATGGCCATCCGGTAACTGCATCCTTCGGGTGGAAGATAGAAATCGGTAATCTCGGTGAACTGCTTCTGTAACAGCGGAATGAATACTTCATTGAGCGCCACACCGAGGATCGCCGGTTCGTCCGGAGGTTTGCCGGTGTAAGTCGAGTGGTAAATCGGATTGCGCCGCATCGTGATCCGGTCAATGGTCAGCACCGGGAACATATCCTGTTCGTTGTAATAGCCGGTGTGATCTCCGTACGGGCCTTCCAGCGCATGCTCGTAACCGGATGGGTGATTGGGATCTGCATATATATGCCCTTCCAGCACGATCTCGGCGGTTGCCGGCACGCGCAACTCACTCCCGATCGCCTTGACCAGCTCGGTCCGGCTACCACGCAGCAAACCGGCAAACTGATACTCCGAGAGGCTGTCCGGCACCGGTGTGACCGCGCCCAGTATCGTGGCCGGATCTGCACCCAGCGCGACACAGATCGGATAGGGCTGGCCTTTGTTGACCTTCGCATGCTCGCGGAAATCGAGCGCACCGCCACGTTGTGCGAGCCAGCGCATGATGACTTTGTTACGCGAGAGCACCTGCTGGCGATAAATCCCCAGGTTCTGGCGCTTTTTATGCGGTCCCTTCGTAATCACCAGCCCCCACGTAATCAGGGGAGCAACATCGCCCGGCCAGCAATGCTGAATCGGCAGTTTGCCGAGATCGACGGCATCGCCTTCGAGCACGACGTCCTGACAGGCGGCAGACCGCAATTCCTTGGGTGCCATGTCCCACAGCGATTTCACCAGCGAGGTCAGACCCAGCAAATCCTTGAAGCCTTTCGGCGGCTCCGGCTCCTTCAGCATCGCCAGCACATGACCGATCTTGCGCAGTTCGCTGACCTCTTGCGCCCCCATCCCAAGCGCGACCCGCCGCGGCGTACCAAACAGATTACCCAGCACCGGGATGGATTGCCCATCCACATTCTCGAAAAGTAGTGCCGGACCGCCGGCACGCAGCGTGCGATCACAGATTTCCGTGATCTCCAGATAGCTGGATACTGGAAAAGTGACGCGCTTTAGCTCGCCAATCGATTCCAATTGCACAATAAAGTCCCTCAAATCCGAATATTTCATCTTTTTTGCACCGCCAGGCTGCGGGCCCTTCAATTTAAGGAATAAATACAAGCTGTTGATTTCATTCAACTAAGTTGCAACTCAATCATTTGCTAAAGATCAAACAGTAATCACTCTCCACATTATTAGTATTGACTCGATATAACACGGCCCCTACAATCCGCGAACATTGAAGAGGATTGCATCTGGCGCGTTGATCGCCCACTGCAAAAAAAACCAAATCATTTCACGGGGTCGGGGCCCCAACCAGACATTTTAAGGAGTGTTTTCAAAAGGCGTCAGCCTTACCCCCGCAAAAAGTTGTCTGCTACTGCAGCGGTGTCTCAAGCGAGTAATCTCAAGCGAGTATACCCTCAGCTCAACGCAGCAACTCCGGCGTCATCTGCCCGCTTCAAGCGGAGGGTGATGATGTATCTGATTCATGGCGCAGGGATGGACAGCGGCACGCCGCACTCCGAACCGTTTGCCGTGACGATTCAGGAGGTTCAATTGCTTAATCGATTTACCCGGGCGACGCACGCAGGTGCGCGACATTTTCGTAATCATTCAACCAACATCAGCACCCTCGCCCGCGACACGCTGAGCGGGTTTTTCACGACCGCCCATCATGCCCTGATGATTTCGGGGATCGCTGCGCTGTGCACTTTGGCGCTGATGTTTTATCGGCCTGACCTTGCACAACACCTGAAATCCTTGTCGCCATTTGGCGTGCAGCAACCAGCCCAGCCGATCGCTGTGCTGGATGACGCTGCTACGCCAATGGATATGCCGAACGCACCGTTCGGCTCCCATGCCTATCTTCTTAATTCGACGAGTCCGCATACGCTTCCGGCATCGACCCCCAAGCCTGCCATCGAGGTGAAAGGCACGGAGCGTCAGCAGCAATGGGTTTCCAACTGGATATCGAAACGTTACCGGGTAGCCAACGATGCGACGGCAATGCTGGTGTCAGCGGCCTACACCACCGCCAATGACCTCAAACTCGATCCCTTACTGATTCTTGCCGTCGTTGCCATCGAATCCGGATTCAATCCGTTTGCCGAAAGCGCCGTGGGTGCCCAGGGACTGATGCAAATCATGTCCAAGATTCACCATGAAAAATTCGAGGATCTTGGCGGCATCAAGGCGGCTCTCAACCCGGTTGCCAACATTCGCGTAGGTGCTTCGATCCTGAAGGACTACGTGTCCCGTGGCGGCTCCGTTGAAGCCGGACTGAAAATGTATGTCGGCGCTGCCGCATTTGATCATGACGATGGCTATGGTTCGAAAGTGCTGGCCGAGTACCAGCGACTGAAAACGGTTGCCAGTGGCAAAACCGTCTCCGTGTATGTCAGTTCAGCGATGGTCCATGACCAACCCAAGGTCACCAATGGGACCGTCGTTACGCCAAAGAGCAACAACCCCAAGGATGAACAAGCCTCAGCGTCGGAAGCAATGCATAAGTCTTCCATGCCGGAACAAGTCGCAGCGATGTAATCGCGCCTGATCCAAAAAAAAAGAGCCGCGAGGCTCTTTTTTTATTTGACGAGACCTTGTCTCAGGCGACCTGCCGTCGGCCCTCAAAAAACGCCTTCAAGCGTCTGACCGCCTCTTCCAGATTTGCCATCGACGTGGCATACGACACCCGGATGTACTGATGCGCCGTGGAGGGACCGAAGTCCAGCCCGGGCACCAGCACGACGCCCGCTTCGTTCAGTATGTCTATCGTCAGCTGATCGGCATCATCCGAGAAGGCACTGCAATCGGCATAGACATAGAAAGCGCCGTCCGGCACGACAGGCACGACGAAGCCCAGCGCGCGCAGTGCTGGCACGATGTAATCGCGACGGCGGCGAAACTCTGCCTTGCGCTCTTCGTAAAGCGCCAGCGATTCGGCTTCAAAGCAAGCCACAGCGGCATGCTGGGCAATCGTCGAAGCGCAAATGAACAGGTTTTGTGCGAGCTTTTCGACGTGCGGCACCAGCGACGGCGGCACCACCAGCCAGCCCAGGCGCCAACCGGTCATGTTGAAGTACTTCGAAAAACTGTTGATGACAACGATGTCATCGCCCAGCGACAAGGCAGAAAATGGTGCTTCGTCGTAAGTCAGCCCCTGGTAAATCTCATCAACAATCGTGTACCCCTGCTTCTCGCGCACGGTCGCCACAATACGGCGCAATTCATCCTGCGCAATCGAGGTGCCGGTAGGGTTCGATGGCGACGCCAGCAGTACGCCTCGAGTCGCGTCGTCCCAGCGTGCGCGAACGACGTCATCCGATAACTGGAAGCGCTGTTCGGGGCCACATGGCACCATCGCGGCCTCGCCGTCGAAGGCCGCCACGAAATGCCGGTTGCAGGGATAAGAAGGATCCGGCATCAGCACCTTGGTGCCTGGCTCGACCAACGTCGCACACGCCAGCAGCAATGCCGCCGACGCACCTGCCGTGATGATGATGCGCTCCGGGTCGATCTCCAGCCCGTACACCTGCGCATAGTGCGTCGAGATCGCCTGGCGCAACGCCAGCAGGCCCTTGGCGGACGTGTATTGCATCTTGCCATCGCTCATGGCACGCGTCGCCGCGGCAATCACGGCCGGTGCCGCAGTAAAGTCAGGCTCGCCGATTCCCATATGGATAATCGAGCGGCCCTGCTGCTCCAGCACCGTCGCCATCTTGATCAGCTCCATCACGTGGAACGGAGCGATGTGGTCAACCCGACCGGCCAGATTTTCCAGCGAAAAAGCAGACTGCGCGGGCGTCGGCATCAAGACTGCCGTGACGCGGCAATTTCCACTTCACGTGTCTTGGCAGCAAACTTGTCCAGCACGCCGTTGACATATTTGTGGCCATCGATACCGCCGAACGATTTGGCCAGCTCGACCGATTCGTTGATGATGACCTTGTACGGTATCTCGATATGGTTTTTCAGCTCGTAGGCACCGATGAGCAGGATGGCATGTTCGATCGGTGACAGCTGGCTCAGTGGCCGGTCGATCAGCGGCAACAAGTCGGTACGCAGCGCGTCGGCTTGCTTGATCGTACCGTACAGCAACGCATCGAAATGCACTGCATCAGCCTTGTCGAAACCATGCGCTTCGCGCAAATGGGCTTCGATGACGCCGGCATCTTCATTGTTCAGCAGCCACTGGTAAAGACCTTGCAGTGCGAATTCACGCGAACGGTGTCGGGGAGTGCGACTCTTGTTCGGATTCGCGTGGAGCTCTTTTTTGGGGATCATGATAGTCAGACTGCGTTGCCATAGATAACCTCAGGCACGCGTAGTGGAACGGAAAACCGCACACGGCAGGTTATCGCCGTGCGCGGTTGCAAAAATTATTCTTCGTCGACTGCTTCGGACAACTCGTCGAGCGCCAGCACCAGGTTGGCCATCTCCACGGCGACACGCGCTGCGTCGGCGCCTTTTTCACCCATCCGCGCCAGTGCCTGCTCGTCGTTTTCGGTCGTCAGGATGGCATTGGCCACGGGTGTGCCGAAATCAAGGCCGACGCGGCTGATGCCTGCACCGGACTCGTTCGATACCAGCTCGAAGTGATAGGTCTCGCCACGGATGACGGCCCCGAGCGCG
This sequence comes from Oxalobacteraceae bacterium IMCC9480, assembly GCA_000195205.2. Lineage (GTDB taxonomy): Bacteria > Pseudomonadota > Gammaproteobacteria > Burkholderiales > Burkholderiaceae_D > Actimicrobium. The sequence goes on from AEPR01000132.1 coordinate 13,753, forward strand.
ATCAGCGCATCGAATTGCATGGTTTCTGCCATCTTCTGCAGCGCCAGTGGGATTTCCAGTGCGCCGGGAACGGTCAAGCGGAAGATGTCTTCATTGGCCACGCCAAGACGGCTCAGCTCGGCCAGGCAGGATGCCAGCAAGCCATCGCCGATAACGGCATTGAAACGCGCCTGCACGATACCGATGCGCAAGCCTTCGCCATCAAGATTGGTTTCGTAAGTTCCTACTGTCATGATGATTCCTTTATAAACGGGTGTTCGGATAGCCTGTGAAAGCGATGCGGCTCAATCCTTGGGACTGCTCCGGTAGCCGACGACTTCGAGGTCAAAGCCGGTCATGGAGGGCATTTTTCGCGGATTGGCCAACAAGCGCATTTTGCCGACGCCGATATCCTTGAGGATTTGCGCGCCAATGCCGTAGGTCCGCAAATCCATGCTTGCCGCGCGCGATGGTGGCCGGCTTTCCGGCGTGAGCAAGGCGCTGAACTGGGCGAACAGCTGGTCGGCGGACTCTTCGCAATTGAGCAGCACGACCACGCCACGCTCGGCTGCCTTGACGGCCGACAGTGCTGACGCCATGGTCCAGGAATGCGTGGTCGAACTCGATTCCAGCATGTCCAGCATCGATACCGGCTGATGCACCCGCACCAGCGCTTCGATGTCTGCCGAAATGTCGCCGTGGACCAGCGCCATGTGCGCACCGCCGCTAGGCTTGTCGCGGTAAATGATCGCCTGAAAATCGCCGTGAACGGTATGCATCGTGCGCTCGGCAATCCGCTCGACGATACTTTCATTCTGGCTGCGATAGTGAATCAGGTCGGCGATGGTGCCGATTTTAAGACCGTGTACTTGCGCAAACTCAAACAGATCAGGCAAGCGTGCCATCGTGCCATCGTCATTCATGATTTCGCAGATCACGGCAGCCGGCGTCAGGTTGGCCAGTTCGCAAAAATCGCAGCCTGCTTCGG
>AEPR01000131.1 GCA_000195205.2 Oxalobacteraceae bacterium IMCC9480
CCACCCTACGGATTTTGGGCGGCGGTGCGGCTTGCGCTGTTTAAAGTATTACCAGTCCGTGTCGCGCTGCCAGGTGCATCAGCTGGACGTCATTTTCAGCGGCCAGCTTCTGGCGGATCGATGTCAGATTATTGAGTACTGTCTTCGGACTGAGCTGCATCGACGTCGCAATCGTGCTGGCTGATTCGCCCTGCACGCGCATGCGCAGCACGTCAAATTCGCGCGGCGTGAGCTGGGTGAATGCGCTGGCGTCATCGCTGGCGGCCTCGGCCAGTACTTGCGCAATCGATGGCGAGAACACGCGCTTGCCGGCGGCGACACCACGAATACCGTCAATCACTTCTTCAGGCTCGCAATGCTTGCTTAGATAACCGTGCGCACCGCTGCGCAAGGCCTGCGTGACATGGCCGGCATCTTCATGCATCGATAGCACCAGGATTTTCAAGGCCGGCCGGCGCGCCAGCATGCCGCGGATGGCTTCGATGCCGCTGCTGCCTTTCAGACTCAAATCGACCAACGCAACATCGGCCTCGACTTTCGCTACCAGCGCATTGGCTTCGTCGGCGCGGGCGGCCACGCCGACGACTTGCAAGCCGGGTTCGGCATCGAGCAGGCGACGATAACCGGTACGCACGATGGCGTGGTCATCGACCAGGATGATGCGCAGGGTGTGCTCGCTCATGGCGTTTCCTGTAAGTGGGGTTCGGGCAAGGGCAAGTGGATTTGCAGGCGCAGACCTTGCGGTGCATTGGGCACGATCCGCAGGCTGCCACCGACCATGCGCAAGCGTTCGGCGATGCCAAGCAGGCCGCCGCCGCGCGGCACCTCCGGCGCCAGGCCGTCACCATCATCATCGACTTGCAGCAGCAGTTGTGCGTCCTGCACGGTAATCGTCACCGTGCACTGCGTGGCCGCGCTGTGGCGCACGACATTGGTCAGCGCTTCCTGCACGACCCGGTACAACGCGACGCCGGCTTCGTCAGCCAGCAGCGGCAACGGTGCCGGCAACACCAGCCCGAAAGCGATGCCCGATTCGCGCTGCTGCCAGCTGCTGACCAGTTCGCGCAAGGCACTCGTCAGGCCCGGGCCGTCCAATCCGTGCGGACGCAATTGCATCAGCATCGCGCGCAATTGCGCGCCGCTGGTGCGCACATCGCGACGCAGGTCTTGCGCGCAATCGATGATCTGGCTGGCCTCAAGCTGCTGCGCATTGCGCTGTAAATAGGTCGCCGTGACGCTGATGGCGGTCAGGGTCTGGCCCATCTCGTCGTGCAGGTCGCGCGCCAGGGTGCGACGTTCGTCTTCCTGCACTTGTATCAACCGGCGCGACAGTTGTCGCTGTGCGTCCCGGGCCTGAGACAGTGCCGCCGCCAGCGCATCGATGGCGCCGGCCACACGGCGGAATTCGCGCAGGGCAAAGCGCGGCAACGCGGCATCGGCATCGCCTCGCGCCAGCCGCTGCAAGCCGGCTTCGAGTTCGCGCACCGGTGCCAGCGCCCGATGCGCGGCCCACCATGCCACCAGCAAAGTTGCTCCGGAAAAGAACAATAGCGTGAACGAAAGTCGCACAGTGTCACCAAAACGTTCCTCCATTTCCGAGGACGGATCCGGTGCGATGCGCACGCGCTGACTGCCCAGTTGTACCAGCTGCCCGGTGTCGCCGGCAGGCACGATACCCAGCAGAGTCGCCAGCCGGCTGCTCATCGAACTGCGCGCCGGCGGCAGGACGGCATCGGCCGGGCGGATGCTGAGGTGGCGCAAGCGGCTGGTATCAAGAATCGCGGCCAGCCTCGCAGCGGCCACCTCCGGTGCCAGCCCGGGTGCAATCTGGCCGGCCGACAGCAGGGCTTGCACCAGCTGTTCCGAGGCCGCGACTTCGGCGCGCACATCCTTGCGCAGTGACATCAGGTTGATCAGCAGTGTCACCAGCAACAAGGCCAGCAACAAGGCACCCAGGTAAGCAACCAGTCTTCGTCTGAGATCCATCGTAGCTTCCTGATTCAAGTCATGTCCCTGCATTGCACAGCAGGTTTCGGGCCAGGCGGGGCATGGGCTATGCGTAGTCGATACACGGCGGGAAATTTTCCCGTGTTCGGCGTGAGGATGTCGCCTCTGCGCCTGAGGTCGGCCGACTATACTCGATTCCATACCGGCAATAGACCGCGCCCCATCCCCCAGGAGACTTCATGCATCATTTCGTTCCGTTCTGCAGGCTTACCCGTGGCGTTCTGGCGCTCTCTGCCGCGCTGGGTTCAAGCGCCTTTGCGCAGCAGAACCCGACGTCCCTGCCCGCCGTGGACATCATCGGCATCACGCCGCTGCCCGGTCTGGGCCAGCAGCGCAATGAAATTGCCGCACCGGTGCAAGTGGCTCGCAAGGCCGATATCGCCACCAGCGGTGCGCTTGATCTCAGCGACTTCATGAACCGCCGCCTCGGCAGCGTGCATGTCAATGAGATGCAGGGCAATCCGTTCCAGATGGATGTCAGTTATCGCGGCTATACCGCGTCGCCCTTGCTGGGCACGCCGCAAGGCATGTCGGTCTACATGGATGGTGTACGGATGAATCAGCCGTTTGGCGACGTGGTCAGCTGGGACTTGATTCCGCGCGGGGCGATTTCGTCGATGACGCTGATGCCGGGCTCGAATCCGCTGTTCGGGCTCAATACGCTGGGTGGCGCGATCTCGGTGCAGACCAAGGATGGCCGCAGCGATCCGGGTACCGACCTGCAAGTCACGGCCGGCAGCAACAAGCGGCGGGCGATGGAATTCGAACACGGCGGCTTCAATGACCAGGGCCTGAGCTGGTACCTCAATGCCAACCTGTTTCGAGAGGAGGGCTGGCGCGCCACGTCGCCATCGGACGTCAAACAGATCTTCAGCAAGCTGGGCTGGCGCAATGCCGACACCGACCTGAAGCTGACGCTGTCGCATGCCGACAATCAGTTGAACGGCAACGGCCTGCAGGAACAGCGCTTGCTCGCCGCCGACCGCAGCAGCATTTACACCAGTCCCGACATCACGCAAAACCGCTCGACGCTGCTCAATCTCGCCGGTAGCCACAGCTTCAATGAGGCGCTGCAGTTTTCCGGCAATGTGTATTACCGCGACCTGCGCACCTCCACGTACAACGGCGACATCAACGAAGGCGCGATGGATCAGTCCATCGTGCAACCGTCGGCCGCCGACCAGGCCGCACTGAGCGCGGCCGGCTATAGTGGTTTTCCGGCCAGCGGTGCGACCAGCGCCAACACGCCGTTTCCGTACTGGAGCTGCATCGCGCAAACCCTGCAAAATGATGAGCCGGCCGAAAAATGCAATGGCCTGATCAACCGCAGCCGCAGCCAACAGCAGAACTACGGTGCCTCGGGCCAGCTGACCTGGCTGGGCACGCTGGCCGGCCAGCGCAACCAGCTGGTCGCCGGTGCCGGCTATGACGCCAGCCGCGTGCAGTTTTCGCAATCGTCGCAGCTCGGTTATATCAATCCCGACCACAGCATCACCGGCGTCAATGCGTTCGGCGACGGCGTCAGTGGCGGTACCGTCGATGGCGTGCCGTACGACACCCGCGTCGACCTGTCCGGCCGGATCCGCACCTGGAGCGTGTTTGCCAGCGATACGATGTCGTTCCGGGACCAGTTGCACCTGACCCTGTCCGGACGCTACAACACGACCACCGTGCGCAATCGTGATGCGCTGCATGCCGACGGTGATCCGGCCTCGCTGAGTGGCGATCACAAGTTTGCGCGCTTCAATCCGGCCATCGGCCTGACCTGGAGCCCGACCAAGGCGCTGAATATGTATGCCGGTCTCAATGAGAGCAGCCGTGCGCCGACCGCCATCGAACTCGGTTGTGCCAATCCCGAGCAGCCCTGCAAATTGCCCAACGCGATGGCCGGCGATCCGCCACTCAACCAGGTTGTCACCCGCACCGCCGAAGCCGGTTTGCGCGGCACCGTGGCCGGCCAGTTGCAATGGAATGCCGGCGTATTCCATGCCGAAAACCGCAACGACATCCTGTTCGTCGCCGACAACCAGGCCGGCTACGGCTACTTCAAGAACTTCGGCAAGACGCAGCGCAAGGGACTCGAACTGGGCTTGAGCGGCAAGCTCGGCAAGATGACGCTTGGTGCCCAATACACGCTGCTCGATGCGACCTATCAAAGTAGCGAAATCGTCAATGGCAGCAGCAACAGCAGCAACGACACGGCGGCCGCCGGCACGCCCGGTTTCGATGGCGTCATCACGATCCGTCCCGGCGACCGCATCCCGCTAATCCCGCGCCAACTGCTGAAATTGTCAGCCGATTATGCAGTGACGCCCGGCTTCAACATCAACAGCAACATGGTGGCGATGGCCGGCGCGCTGGCACGCGGCAATGAAAACAGCGGCCACCAGCCCGACGGCACGACCTACCTCGGACAGGGCCGCAGCGCCGGTTACGCGATCTTCAACCTTGGTGCCAACTATGCGGTGACGCCGCAACTGCAGCTGATCGGCCAGGTCAACAACGTGTTCGACACGCGCTACAACACGGCGGCGCAACTGGGGGCAACCGGTTTCGATGGCAGCGGTAATTTTGTCGCGCGCCCGCTAGGCGGGTCGGCTGCCGATGGGTACCCGTCGCAGCATTCGACGTTTTATGCGCCGGGCGCACCGCGCCTGTTCTGGGTCGGTGTGCGCTATGCGTTTGACAAGGTGGCAGGGGGCTAACACTGCGAGACGATGCGACGGCGTTATCTGCTTTGCGCAAAGGACAACGCCGTACGATCCTGTTGATCGATCAAGAGCAAGACCAAGTCCGGGCATTGCAGTCGTCGCTCCGGTACCAGCACATTACCCCCATGTAATTCATCAGCGGTTGAACGGCTGATTTTCGAGCTCGGGTGCGATGCTCTCGCGCTCCCGCAGGTACTGCGCCAGATCGGCATGTCCGGCAGTTCCGGCAACGTCGCCAGGCAAGGCACCATCGAAACGCCTGAGGACAGTGTTAATGCCTTGCGCCCGTAACAAGCGCTCTACGGCTTCCCGGTTACCGGTCGCGGCGGCGTAGTGCAGCGCGGTCGATCCGCTTGAGGATTGGCAATTGATGTCGACACCTCCCTTGTTGATCAGTATCGGGACGGCGCGTGCACAAAATGCGGCCGCCACATGAAGTGGCGTCATGCCGTTGATGGATCGCGCGTTGACATTGATGCCAGGCGCACCCATCAGGACCTGGACGAACGCCGGCTGGTTCGCTCGCAGCGCTTTGTGCAGGACAGTGTGGCCAGCGGGATTGACCGGAGCGTTCACATTGATATCGGGATGCATCAGCAGCTCGACCAGGGCGAGCAGCTTGCGTCGACTGATGGTGACCGCCAGCGCATTGACGCCGCCCTCACCGGCCAGATTGACGTCGATGCGTGCTGAGGCAAACAGCAATTGCATGGCACTGATATTTCCCTGCGACGCAGCGAGCATCAACGCAGAGGGTTGCTGAGGCGCGATCGCATTGACGTCAATATGAGGCTGATCGAGCAAGGCTTGCATGACCTCAAGGTGGCCTTCTTCAGCGGCCTGCATGAGCGCCGTCTGGCCCTGGCTGGTGCGCCTGTCGAGTAAATCAGGAGTGTGGCGCAGTAGCGCAATCACGATGCCGGTCTTCCCGGCGCGGGCCGCTATATGCAGCGCCGTGCGGCCATCCGTGGTGGGAATCAGGGCAGTCGTTGACGGGAATTGGAGCAGGGTATCGACGATGTCCTCACGATTGCAGAGGATCGCCAGATGCAGGGCAGTCACGCCATTGTGCGCTGCCGGGGCAACCGTATTGACGCCCGTTCCTGAGTGCGCCGGCAACAACGCCCGCACCACATCGACATATCCCGCCAGCACGGCCGCGTGCAAGGCCGTCAGCCCGTCTGCGCCAACTTCCCGGAGACGCGTGTCGCTCCGCTCAACGAGCACACGGACTTTATCGACGTCGCCGCTCAAGGCAGCCATGATCAAGGCGGTCGTGCGGCCATCACGATTCTGGCCCAGGTTGACGTCAACGCGCCGATTTCGGGCTAGCAGGCAGAAGGTATTCGTGGTCGCCGATTTTGCTGCAAGATGCAGCGCAGTCAAGCCGCTTTCATTGAATTTATCCGGTTCGACATCGGGGCGGGCAAGCAACGCCGTGATCGTTTGATGATCGTTGCTCAGCGTAGCCTGCATCAGCGGCGTTATTGCCTGCAGTCCGGCTTCGTTCGGATCCACCGCTGCATTTGCCAGCAATGCGCTGATCGCATCACTGTCCCTGTTACGTATCGCCTTGACCAGGGGCGGATCACCGGCATCAGCGGCAATGAGTGCACGCAGCGAGGCCGAGCGCGCCGCTCGCCAGTGTTGCGGCGGGCGCGACGGCCCCGCTGCTTCCGGCTGGTCCGCAACGTCGAGCGTAGCGGCCTGTTGCGCCAATGCCCGGACGGGCGAACGCGGAATGCGTGAGGGAGAGGGTTGGTCGATATTCATCGTTTTGATTTCTTGAAGAGAGTTATTCCGGGTCTATTGCCCGCGCACGTTTTCATCCTGCACGCCACGCGCCTCCGCCGCGGCCAGCACGTCTGCCGCCGCTTGACGATGGTTGTTCAGAGCCACCTGCCGGGCCGTCATTCCGTGATTCGTCAACACATCAAGCTCTGCGCCGCGTTCGATGAGCAGCTGCACGATCGCGCTGTAGCCATGCGATGCTGCCCGATGCAATGGCGTGGCACCTTCTGCTCCCCTGTCATCGAGATCTGGCGAACCGGCATCGAGCAGCAAGCGCACGACCTCGGGTTGTCCGGATGCCGCGGCGGCATGCAATGGCGTATTGCCATCGAGATCACGCACGCCGATCTCAATCCCCGGCGCAGCGACTAATCTGCGGACGATCTCGATCTGTCCATCGAGCGCAGCAGCGTATAGCGCGGTGCGCCCATCGGTGTTCAGTGGCATGTTCACATTCACATCGGGATGACGCAGTACTTCCCGCATGCTCACCAGGTTGCCGCGCATGCCGGCAGCATGCAGCGCGTTATAACCATCGTTGTCGACATGATTGATATCGATGCCGGGCACATTTAGCAGCAGCCGCAGCACCCTGACATGTCCTTCGAACGCGGCCCGTATCAGCGGTGATTCGCTGTCCTTGTTGACCAGATTGGCATCGATGCCCGGCAACGCGAGCAAGGCCTGCGTGACCTCCGGCGCATCCTTCATCGTCGCCAGAAACAGGGCCGTATTTCCATCGTCATCGCGGGCATTGATGAGTGCCGGCATCGCCTCGACCAGTGGTCGCATCAGCTGATGGTGCCCGGCGCGGGCAGCCAGGTGCAAGGGGGTCAGTCGCTGGTTGTCGCGCGCACCGACAGCGCAATCGCCCCGTGCCAGCAGCGCTTGTACTACCTCGCTGTTGCCCGACATCGCTGCCAGATGCAAGGCCGTGCGTCCGTAGGCGATACCTCTCAGATTGATGTTCACCGAAGGTTCGCGCAGCAGTTCCTGCACCAGGCCGAACTGGCCGTTTTTAGCCGCCATGTGCAAGGCGCTCGCGCCATCGAGATTGAGTGCATCCGGCGTAATCCCGGCTGCCAGCAAGCGCCTTGCCTTGAGGATGAAGTTGCCTTGCACCGCCAGATGCAGCGCCGTGTAATTGCGCCGTGCAGTGGCATCGAGGTCGACCCCCTGCGTACCCAGGAACAAGCCCAGCATCTCCATGTCGCCATGGGGAATGGCCAGATGCATGGCGGTTTCGCCGCGCGCATTGCGGGCATTCAGATCGAGTCCCTCGCTCGCAAGGAATAGCCGGACCATCGCATGATCGTTGGCCGTTGCCGCGATCATCAGCGGCGTGGTCCCGTCAAGACCGGGTGTGCCGGGGTGAGAGCCGGTATCGAGAAGCAAGCTGACCGCATCCAGATCATGGAAGCGGGCGGCCAGGTGCAAGGCCGTTTCCCCGGTCGAGGTGACCGCATGAGGATCCGTCCGCGCCAGCAAGGCAAAGACACGTCGCATGGGTGACATGGGGGTTCGCGGGGATGCCGGTTCCTGCCGCGCAGAACCCGGCTGTGCTGCAGCGGGTTGCGCATCAATTGACTGTGGGGGAGCAATGACAGGACGAGGTGGACCAAAGCCTAGGGGATAATTATTCATCGAGCGTCACTGGATTATCGGGAGAACATGCCCGCCAAAAATGCCGGTGGCGAGCGACTGCCCAGTGAGTGACGACGACCGCCGGGAAGTTCCAGCGCCTTATTATTTTTTGCAATCCAGCCACGGCCTTGCGTGGCTTTCCTGCCAATTACTGCGTCAGCTGAAACCTGACACCCTTGTAGCGCAGGATCGCGCCTTTCGGCAGGATGCTGTCGAGGACCAGTCCCGGCGCAATTTCATCGCCTTCATGTAACAGCCGCTTATCGATCAACAGCATGCGGTCAGCAGGATTGCCGGAATACATCGAGCCGCCAATAGTCAGCGGTGGTAATTCGCGCTGCAAGTTCGCCGGCAATGTCGCCAGCGTCAGCACGGCAGCATCCGCAGCGACCGGTGCCGGTGCTGCGCTGGCCTTGCGTCCGGCTGATGCAACGGGCGGATCGCGTTTTGTCTTAGGTGCGTCCTTTGGCATTTCTTTCGGCAGCGGTGGCGGCAGCGCGATGTCATTGGCGGCCATGGGCGGCATTGCCGGTGCGTCGGCCACGGCCGGCGCAGGCAGCGGGACACGAGCCGGCGTCACCTCGCGCCGGTTCAGCCAGAACAGGGCAGCCAATCCAAGTACCGCCACCCCAAGAACCGTCCAGGTTGCGCCGCGTCGCCATAGTCCGGCGCGGCGGGCCGGTGCCAGTCCCGTCCAGCCGGACGTATGCAGTCCCGGCAGTTCGCCGAGCTGGCGTTCGGCATCGGCTTTTTTGAGCGCATCGAGAATCATGGACATCGGCTTATTTCCTTGCAGCGACAGGGGGAGTATGCAAGCGCGGCTCGGCCAGTCCCGCCGTGCTGGCCAGTCGCATCAGGGTTTGCGGACCGGCGATGCCATCGGGTTTCAGTCCTTGCATGAGCTGGAAACGCCGTACCCGCGCTTCGTCGACCGGCTTGCCGGCAGGCGGTGCCGGCGAGCCATCGATCACTGCCAGTTGCGCCGCCAGCCAGTCACTCACCGGCCCCTGCGCACCCGCTGAGACCGGAGCGCGAAAGCCGGCCGGGCCGCGCCAGAGCGTACTGAAATCACCATTCCAGCGCCGTGTCAGCGCCGCCAGGCTCACCGTGTCGGCGATGCCATCGATCTGCAGGCTGGCGCTTGTGTCGGTCAGGCCGGTCAGCACTGCGTAATAGTCCTTACCCTCGTCATCCTGCAAGGTCAGGATCGCGGGCCGGTCGAGCTGGCGCAGGTCGGTCAGGCCGCGCCCGTTGAAGCAGTAGACATTTTCTTTTTGCAGCGCCTTGCAGGTCTCGTCGCCGGTGACCTTCAGTTGCCAGAGTTGCGCCAGACGCTGGTAGGTAACCTGCAAGTCACGCGCCGCACTGCTGACGACGCGCGGTACCCTCGCCGCCGGCGCGACAGGGGCGACCGCAAGCCGGGGCGCAGGACTAGTCGCGGCCCGGACCGGCTCGACGGTAAACCGGTTGTAGCCCAGCAGCGTTGCGCCCAGCAGCACCGCACCGGCCACAACACCGGCCAGTGCGGAGCGCCAGCGCAGCGTACCGGCCGACGCCACCACAGCGTCGCGCCCGAACACTTCGCGCGCCGCCGCATCGACGGTGGCGACATCAACCTGATGCCTGCCGGCGGCATACGCACCCAGCAGGGCCCGGTCACACAACAGGTTGATGCGGCGCGGAATGCCGCGCGCGCGCTGATGAATCCGGACCAGCGCGCGCGGACCGAACAAGGGCTCGTCGCGCCCGCCGGCGACGGCCAGCCGGTGCGCGATGTAGTGCGCGGTTTCGGCCTGCGACAAGGCCGCCAGATGGAAACGGGCAATGACCCGCTGCGCCAGCTGTTCCAGCTCGGGCCGTTCCAGCATCGTGCGCAGCTCGGGCTGGCCGATCAGGATGATCTGCAAAAGCTTGCGTTCGTTGGTTTCGAGATTGGTCAGCAGGCGCAATTGTTCCAGCACGTCGGCCGACAGGTTTTGCGCTTCGTCGATGATCAGGATGTTGTTCTGTTTGACCGCATGGGTACGCAGCAGGTAGGCGTTGAGCGGATCGATGTAATCCTTGACCGTTGCGGCGGCCGCGACCGGAATACCGAATTCGTCGCAGATTGACCGCAGCAATTCGGTCACCGTCTGTTTGGGATTGAACAGATAGGCGACGTTGCAGCGGGCCGGAATCTGCTCGAGGAACAGGCGGCAGACGGTGGTCTTGCCGGCGCCGATTTCGCCGGTCAGTAGCACGAAGCCGCCGCCGCCCTTGAGGCCGAACAGCAGGTGCGCGAGCGCCTCGCGATGCCGTTCGCTCATGAACAGATAGCGCGGATCAGGGGCGATCGAGAAGGGGGTCTGGCTGAGCTGGAAGAATTGCTGGTACATGGCCGAAGGCTAGCACAAAGCCGGTACGGTCCCGCCCGTCAGCGCCGCATCTGAGGTCGTGGCGCATCAGGATACGGGTAGCCCGCCTCAGACGTTTTCTGCCTCGCCAGTGACCGTCGATGGCTCACGGCCATGCAGCACGGCCGGATCGACCCGCTGGTGCCAGCGCTGCAAGGCACCGGTGACCGACGCGCGCTCGAAACGCGAGGCTTGCGGAAAAATCTGCTGCAACGCGGCGCGCACGCGGGCCAGTCGGGAATCATGCGGTTGCGCATCATCGGTGGTGTCGTTGATGCAGAAAAAATCAATCGCACCGGCCTGCGCCACCAGCTCTTCGATCTGCTGCGAGCGATCGGCTTCGCCGGTCGAGATGTACAGATGCGTGTAATCGCGCACGGTTGCCAGTCCGTGTGCCAGCGCCCAGCGCATCACGAAATCCGACACGATGGTCGGCTTGTCCCAGGTACGGAAGGTGGTCGAGCGGACCATCGCGAACAGGTCCGGCGCGGCTTCTTCAAGCGCCACCATCATCGAGCGCAGCATAGGCCGGGGCGAATGCGCGAAGGTGCGGAAAGTGTGCTGGTACGACCCGATATCCCGCGCTGCCAGCCACTGATGCGACAGGCGGCAGGCATTGTCGAGCGAGGTCGCGTCCGGGCGCAGCGGCTCGTCGGACACGGCCGGCTCATCGGACCAGGCGACACAGATGCCATCGCCGTCGAACCAGTCGCCGGCATGCACCGGCGCACCGAAGAACACGTCGTCATTGAGATAAATGAAGCGTTCGGACAGGTTCGGAATGCGATGGATGTAGGACTCGATATTGCCGGAGTCAAAGGTCGGCAGCGACGCCGCCGGGATCAGCGACGCATGGTCGATAATCGTGACCCGTGCCGACGGCCGCAACCACAGCGGGCTCTGGCCGTCCGTGACGATGTAGACATGACCGTGCTGCGGAAAGAAGCGCTCCAGCGCACGCAGGCTGTAGCGCAACTCGTCATTGTCGCGAAAACGTCCTTCGACATTGCCATAGACGGCGATTGCATCGCGATGGCGGGAACTGAGTTTTTCGGCGGCGCGATGGCGCTTGCGCCGCCAGGCAGGATCATTGCCGTCTACCCACAGGTAGACGATATCGATGGAATGTGCGTCTGTCATGGACGAATGCGTACCCGGAAAATTAACCTGTCGAAGTCAGTGTGAATTGGCCCGGGAGGACAAAGGGATCGCCGCTGACGCCTGCTTTCCGCGCGGGCCTGATTTTGCAAGTCCGGCGCGGGGACCGTATGGTACGCCGATATGAAAATTCTTGGGAGGAGTGACTTTATTGGCGGCAACTTGG
>AEPR01000130.1 GCA_000195205.2 Oxalobacteraceae bacterium IMCC9480
GCGGATTGCGCAATTCATGCGCCAGCATCGACAGGAATTCTTCCTTCGCATGGTTGTCCGCTTCGGCACTGGCTTGCCGGTCTTGCGCGCCGAAGGTGGCGAGGATCAGGTTCTGGTTGGCTTCACGCAGCTGTTCGATCTTTGCGTCGCTATCTTCGTTACGACGCACGATCGCACGCAAGCGCGCCACCTCTGCCTGCAGGCTGGCGATTTGCAGGCGCAGGTCCGCGGCATCGGCAGGATGCAGTGCTGGTTCGTCGGTATTGTGAAAGCGAGAAGTCATGACAGCGGAGTGAGCTTGCGGGATGTCGGCAACGCTCCGTGCCGGATTCGGAAACCATGTTGTGCGCGCAGCGAGTGGGCATGTGAAGTCAAAAGTTAGTCATCACAGTGGTGCCAACTTGTTGTTGGTGCTGATTATGCGCCAAGTTAGTGGCGCACAAAATGAACACTTCCTCCTATGAAAATTACGACTATTGGTTTGATTTTTCCAGGCAAATGGCGAGTCTGCTGCTTTAACGCCCACCGGCATGCGCCGCGGTGAAGCGACAATGTCTAAGGAGTAAGTTTTTTTAATTGATTCACATCAAAATCCGGGTAGTCCGCCGTTGCCTTGCGGGCACCCGGACCAAGCGATCCGGACATCAGATCCTTCTTGCTGAGGTCAGCCGGTGTTGCGCAAGCCGGCAGCGATACCGTTGATTGACAGATGAATCCCGCGCCGGACCCGTTCGTCCGGTGCTTGCTCGCCCCCGGTCGCGGCACGGTGGCGTTTGATCAGTTCGACCTGCAAGTGATTGAGCGGATCGAGGTAGGCGAAGCGGTTTTTGATCGAGCGCGCCAGCAAGGGATTGCCGGCCAGTCGCTCGCTGGCACCGGTGATTTCGGACAGGCAGGCGATCGTGCGGGCGTGTTCATCGGTGATGCGCTTGAAAATGCTGTTGCGCAGTTTTTTGTCGACCACCAGTTCGGCATAGCGCGATGCCAGCGCCAGATCGGTTTTCGATAGCACCATGTCCATGTTCGACAGCAGCGTATTGAAAAAAGGCCAGTCACGTTCCATTGCCCGCAGCGTGGACAGTTTTGCCGCGCGGTTCTTGCCTTCGGACGCGTCATCGAGCCACCCGGAAATCGCGCTGCCAAAACCGTACCAGCCCGGCAGCAGCAAACGGCATTGTCCCCACGAGAAGCCCCACGGGATGGCCCGCAAGTCTTCGATCCGGCGGGTGGCCTTGCGCGAGGCCGGGCGCGAACCGATATTGAGTTCGGCGATTTCGGCGATCGGCGTGGCTTCGAAGAAGTAATCCGTAAAGCCTGGTGTTTCGTAGACCAGATGGCGATAGGCGCGGTAGGCACGCTCCGACAATTGCTCCATGACTGCTTCAAAGCCGGCACTTTTTTTGGCGCGTTTGGCATCGACAATCTGCGGCATCAGGCTTGCTTCGAGCGTCGCCGCGACCAGCAGCTCGAGATTGCGCCGGCCGATTTCGGGATTGGAAAACTTCGATGCAATGATTTCGCCTTGCTCGGTGAGCCGGATCTGGCCGTTCACGGTGCCGGCCGGTTGCGCCAGGATGGCTTCGTAGCTCGGGCCGCCGCCACGACCGACGGTGCCGCCGCGGCCATGGAACAGACGCAGTTTGACGCCGGCCCGGTCGAACACCTGCACCAGTTGGGTTTCGGTCTTGTACAACTCCCAGGTCGAGGTCAGGAAACCGCCGTCCTTGTTGGAGTCGGAATAGCCCAGCATTACTTCCTGGATATGGTGCTGGCGCGCAATCAGTCCGGTCATGATCGGCAGCGCCATCCACTGTTCCATGATGCTGGCCGCCAGGCGCAGGTCGGGAATGGTTTCGAAGAGCGGGATGACCATCAGGTCGAGTTCGGCACGATCGACGCCATCGGCACCGATGCGCAGCAGACCGGTTTCTTTTTGCAGCAACAGCAGCTCGAGCAAGTCGGAAACGGTTTCTGTGTGCGAAATGATGTAGTTGCGGATGGCGCGCGCGCCGTAGCGTTCGCGGATCGTGCGGGCGGTGCGCAGGATGGTCAGCTCGGAGCTGGTCTCGGCGCTATAGGTTTGGTACGGCGACGTTAGCAGGCGTGGTTGCGCCAGTTCTGCCTGCAGCAAGGCGATCTTCCGGGCTTCGTCGAGCGCCGCGTAGTTGACTTCGACGCGGGCGCTGGCGAACAGCTCGGTGAGCACGCGTTCATGTACGTCGGAACTCTGGCGCATGTCGAGCGTGGCCAGATGGAAGCCGAAAATGTCGGCTGCGCGTTTCAGGACCGCCAGCCGGGGCTTGATCAGGAATTCGCCATGGTGGCTGGCTAGCGAATCGGCCAGCACTTGCAGATCGGCCGCGAAATCGCCCGCGCTGGCGTACGGGATCGCGGCAGCGACTTCTTTGCGCAGGATGTTGGTTGCGCCCAGCGACCTCGCCGTGGCGGCCAGTCGGGCATAGATGGCTACCAGTGCGCGCCGGTACGGCTCGTCGGTGCGATGAACTGACCGGTCCGGCGAGGCATCGGCGAGTGCCTGCAAGGCCGGACTGACATCGACCAGCAAGGTCGAGATCGACAGTTCGGCACCGAGTGCGTGGGCTTCTTCGAGGTAAAAATCGAAGATGGTGGTGGACTGGCGCTTGAGCGCGTGTTCCATCGTGCCGGCGTTGACGTTCGGATTGCCATCGCGGTCGCCGCCTATCCAGCTACCCATTTGTACGTAGGTGGAAGGATCAGGCTTGTCGCCAGCCTTGGCGGGGAATTGCCGCGCAACTTCTTCATCGATATCGTCGTACAGGCCCGGCAGTTCGCGCAGGAAGGTGATCCGGTAATACGACAGCGCATTGTCGATCTCGTCGGCCACGGTCAATTTGGAATAGCGCAGCATGCGGGTTTGCCACAGCGTCGCGATGCGGGCGTGTAGCAGTTCGGTGTTACGGGTGCTTTCGCGCGGTGTCAGCGGCTGATCGCGCTGGGCCAGCAAGCGGGCGATATCGTGCTCGGCGTCGAGGATGCTCTTGCGCTGGACTTCGGTCGGATGGGCGGTCAGAACTGGCGAAATCAACGCTTCCTTGAAAAACTCGCGCACGGTTGCACCGGTGACGCCCGCGTGATCGAGCCGCGCCAGCGCGCAGCTGACGGTGCCTTGCTGCGCCGCCGAACCGGCCATCTGGTGCGCACGGCGACGCCGGTTGCGATGCTGGTCTTCGGCAATATTGGCCAGGTGCGAAAAATAGGAAAACGCGCGGACCACCGAGATGGTTTGCTCGCGCGTCAGTTTTTTCAGCATCTTGTTCAGGTCTGCACTGGATTGCGTTTCATCGTCGCGGCGAAAGCGCACGGCGGTCTGGCGCACGCCTTCGACCACTTCGAAGACGGCATCGCCTTCCTGGCTGCGCAAGACATCGCCGAGCAAACGGCCGAGCAGGCGGATATCTTCTTTCAGGGGGGCGTCTTTGTCGTCGTCGGGAAGGGCAGTGCGGGCGTGTTTGGCCATAGTGGAGTCAGTCGGCGTGGTTGGTGCTGCGGTGAATGGGCTGGTCGGCAGCGGGAAGTGCGAACGACGCATGCTAAGATTTGCGCCTTCGAATTAGCCCGGACCGGTACAGCGACAGGTACTGCGGTGCTGCCAACAACTGAAAGAAAACGTGTCAATAGTCTCGATTCCAGCAAAGCTCGTGATCGCCTCTCGTGAAAGCCGGCTGGCCATGTGGCAGGCCGAACATGTCCGCGATCGGCTCGTCGCATTATATCCGCAGTGTGTTGTCGAAATTCTCGGTATGACCACCCGTGGTGACCAGATCCTTGACCGCACCCTGTCCAAGGTCGGCGGCAAGGGACTGTTCGTCAAGGAACTCGAGGTGGCGATCGCCGAAGGTCGCGCTGATCTGGCGGTGCATTCGCTCAAGGATGTACCGATGGAGTTGCCAGATGGCTTCATGCTGGCGGCCTTCCTTGAACGCGAAGATCCGCGCGACGCCTTTGTATCGAACGAGTACGCCTCGCTGGAGGCGTTGCCGGCTGGTGCCGTGGTCGGCACCAGCAGTCTGCGTCGCCAGGCATTGATCGCGGCGCGTTTCCCGCATCTGGTGATCCGGCCCTTGCGCGGCAATCTCGATACCCGTCTGGGCAAGCTCGATCGCGGCGAATACGCGGCCATCATCCTGGCCGCGGCGGGACTGAAACGACTTGGCGTGCCGGAGCGCATCCGCATGGCGCTGGAGCCGGAGCACAGTTTGCCGGCACCGGGACAGGGCGCGATGGCCATCGAGATCAAGGCCGGCCGGACTGACCTGGCGGCGCTGCTGGCACCGCTCGATCATCTTGCGACAGCGCGCGCGGTACAGGCGGAGCGCACTTTGTCACGTGCTTTTGGCGGCAGTTGTCAGATTCCGCTGGCGGCGTTTGCCGTCGTCGATGGTGATCAGTTGCATTTGCGGGCGATGGTGGCGACGCCCGATGGCGTGCGCGTGGCGAGCGCCGAAGCACGTGGTCCGGCCGATAATCCGGAAGCAGTCGGCCAGCAAGTGGCCGATGCACTGCGCGGCCAGGACGCGGAAATCATCCTCGCGATCTGCAAGGCCGAAGCCGCTATCGAAGGCAGCGAACTGATCGCTCCCTGATGGCGCGCCCGCTCGTCATCACCCGTCCGCTGGCGCAATCGCTGGCGTTGGCACAGCAATTGCGCGACGGGGATCGCGAGCTCGTCATCCTGCCTTTGCTGGAGATTCTTCCGTTGCCGGATACGTCGGCATTGCAAGCCGTGCTGGCGCAGCTGGAGTCATTCGCGTTGGTGGCGTTTGTCAGCCCGAACGCCATCGATGCGACGTTCGCCCAGCTTGCGTGCTGGCCGCCATCCGTGCCGCTGGCGGTGATGGGCGAGGGTAGCCGGCGCGCGCTGGCCCGGCATGGCGTGGCCGCTGGTCTTTATCAGATCACCAGCCCGCTTGATACGCAGCGTACTGATTCGCAGACCTTGCTGGAGGCGCTGGACTTGTCCCGGCTGCAGGGCCGGCAGGTACTGATCGTGCGCGGTGAAAGTGGCCGCGAATTGCTTGCCGACGCGCTGCGCGATGCCGGCATTTCCGTGCAGCAGGTGGCGGCTTATCGCCGCGCCGCACCGCTGCTTGATGACGCACTGCGGCAGCGGCTGACGGATCTGCTGGCGCAGGAAGGCGACTGGGTGATTACCAGCTCCGAGGCGCTGCAGGTACTGATGCATTTCGTACAGCAAGTTGATGCCGAATCAGGTGTGGATAAAATACAACGCATGAAGCTCTTTGTACCGCACCGCAGGATCGCCGAAACAGCGCTTTCATTGGGTTTTCGCTCTGTTTGCCTGACAGGATCGGGCGACGAAGGGCTACTTACCGCGTTACAATCCACGCCATGAACGATACGCCAACCCCCAACACGCCCGGCGTTATGCCAACCGCCCCTGCTGCAGACGACCGCAGCGATCCTTCCCAATTGCCGTTGCTGCGGCCTGCTTCTTCGCAATGGCTCTTGTATGCGTTTATTACGCTGCTGGCGGTACTGCTGGTGGCGCAATGGTGGTCCTGGCGTTCGGAAATGCACAATCTGCGGACCGAAGCGGCGCAGCGTTTGCAGGCCGGTGACAACAGCAACAGCGAAACCAAAGGGATCGTCAAATCGCTGCAGGACGGTACCCGCGAACTGCAAAGCAAAGTTGGCGTGCTCGAGAATCGCCAGACCGAAGCGCAGAGCCAGCAATTGTCGCTGGAACAGCTGTATCAGGACCTGTCAAAAAATCGCGATGACTGGGCGCTGGCAGAAATCGAACAGGTCTTGTCGACCGCGAGCCAGCAATTGCAGCTTGCCGGCAATGTCCAGGGTGCATTGATTGCCTTGCAAAACGCTGATCGCAGCCTGTCGCGTTCGGATAAACCCCAATTCATTACCATCCGCCGTGCCATTGCGCGGGACATCGATCGTCTGAAGTCATTGCCGTCGCTGGACCTGACAGGGATCGCACTGCGGCTTGATAGCGTAATCAGCCAGATCGATGGCATGCCCTTGTTGTCGGATGAAAAGCCGGCTGTGCTTGCCGCTGCGCCGAAAAATAGCCGGCGTACTCAGGTTCCGGCCGAGCGCAACGTCAAGCTGGCGACAGGGCACGGCAACCCGCCTAGCGAATGGCCGGACGAGTTGCGTAATAAATGGAATAGCCTGAGCAGCGAACTATGGACCGAGGTCAGCCAGTTGATCCGGGTGCGCAGTGTCGAAACATCCGATGCGCTGCTGTTGTCGCCGACACAGGCTTACTATGCCCGCGAGAATCTCAAGCTGCGTTTGCTCAATGCCCGTCTGGCGCTGTTGTCGCGCAATGAAAGTGCGTTTCGCAGCGACATGATTGCGTCGCAGGATGCGATCACCAAGTATTTCGACACCCGTGCACGCCAGACCCAGGTTACCCAGGCCTTGCTCAAGCAGATCCAGGCCAGCAATCTGTCGATCGAGATGCCGACTTTGTCCGAAAGCCTCAACGCCGTGCGTAATTACAAAGCCAAACCATAGTGCGCCTCTTACTTCGTCTCCTGCTCCTGTTCGCGATAGCCGTTGGCCTGGCCGTGGCATCGCGTTTCAATCCTGGCAATGTGGTGTTTTTTTATCCGCCGTACCGTATTGATTTGTCGCTGAATTTTTTCCTGCTATTGCTGGCCGTGCTGTTCTGGCTATGTTTCTTGCTGATTAATGCCTTGTCGATTACCCAGAAAATGCCGTCGCGGGTCGCGGCTTACCGGCGTGAAAAACGCGAGCGGGAAGGCAACCGGGCATTGCGTGATTCTTTGAAAGCCTTGTTCGAGGGCCGTTTCGGCCATGCGGAAAAGGCGGCGACCAGGGCTGGTGTATCGCCTGACAATACGGGTTTGGCAGCGCTCATCGGTGCACGTGCCGCGCACCGCATGCAACAGACCGCGCGCCGCGACGATTGGCTTAACCAGGTCACGGAGGACAGTGGTTTGCGCACCGCACGCCTGATGACGGCGCTGGAATTACTGGTGGATGACCATCAGCCTGAACGGGCGCTGGCCGCAGTCGATGAGTTGAACGCCAGCGGAACACGGCATATCCATGTGTTGCGGCTGGCGCTCAAAGCAAGCCACCAGGCGCGTCACTGGTCGGAAGTGCTGCGACTGGTGCGTACGCTGGACAAGAACAACGCCATGCATCCGGCTGCTTCACGCCGCTTGCGTGAGCTTGCTTACGATGCCTTGCTCTCCGATCGCAGCAATGATGCCGAATCGATTCGTCGGGTGTGGGCCGGCGTGCCTATTGCGGATCGGACTACGCCGCTTGTTGCTGTCCGTGCCGCCGAGGCCTTTGGCAGTCGCGGCTTGGGGGATGAGGCGCGGTCTATCGTGGAGCGCGCGCTGGCTGTCGAATGGGATGACCGTCTGATCAAGGCTTATCGTGGCGTCGCGGCCGCAGAAGGTAGCGCCGCCTTGCTGGCCCAGATCGAGCATTGCGAGGCATGGCTGATGCAGCGCCCGACGGATCCGGAACTGGCCCTGACACTGGCGACGCTCTGCCTGAAGCAAAAGCTATGGGGCAAGGCCCAGCGACATCTGGAGCATGCGCTGTCGGATGCCAGCGAGACCGAGACCCTGCGCGCGATCCATCTGAAGCTGGCGCAATTGCACGAGTCGCTGAATCAAGCCGAACAAGCCAGCGCACATTATCGGCAGTGTGCGCTCGCCGGGCTGCTCGACCAGGGTCAACCGACAGCACGCCGGCTATCCTGACTAGCCGGCCCATCTTCCAAACGAATTTCCCTACCACTGAGAGAGCACCATGAGTTTGAATAACGTATCTGCCGGACGCGACTTGCCGAATGACTTCAACGTCATCATCGAAATCCCGATGAATGCCGATCCGATCAAATACGAAGTCGACAAGGAGTCCGGTGCTATTTTCGTTGATCGCTTCATGGGTACCGCGATGCACTATCCGTGCAACTACGGTTATGTCCCGCGTACCATTTCCGATGACGGCGATCCGGTCGACGTTCTGGTGATCACGCCGTTCCCGCTGTTTCCAGGCGTTGTCGTGCGCTGCCGTGCGATTGGCGTTCTGAAAATGTCCGACGAAGCCGGCGGCGATGCCAAGGTCCTGGCCGTGCCTGTCGACAAGGTGCTGTCGATTTACACCCACTGGCAAAAGCCGGAAGACATGAACGATTTGCGCCTGCAGCAGATCCAGCATTTCTTTGAGCACTACAAGGATCTGGAAAAAGGCAAGTGGGTGAAGATAGAAGGCTGGGCTGGTCCAGATGAAGCCAAGGCCGAGATCATGTCCGGCGTTGCTGCTTATCAGAAATCACTGGAAACGCCAGCCGCCTGATTGTGAGCCGGCTGCGGCCGGACAATGCGGTCACCATGCCCTGCGGTCAATTCGACCCCGGGGCTTTTTTATGTCCGCACGCCGCTCGCCGATGGCGATGGGAAATCTTCTGGCGTGGTGCGCGGGAGCACCATCCTGGCGCGTCGGGAAGGGCTTCCGGCCTGTGCTCTGTCATCAGAGATTCATGACTTCCCAATAAAATCAACGACTTGATTATTTGCACCAAATTGGAATGATTATTGCTTTAGAGAATAAGATTTTTTAAATTTCGCATCTTTTTGGGAGTAGTCGTATGGATGGATACAAGAACGGTGCCGACGCACTTTTTGTCTTGCTGGGCGCAATCATGATCCTGGCGATGCATGCCGGCTTCGCATTTCTGGAGCTGGGGACGGTGAGGAAGAAGAATCAGGTCAACGCACTGGTCAAGATACTGGTGGATTTTGCGATCTCAACGATTGCGTATTTTTTTGTGGGCTACAGCATTGCGTATGGCGTCAGTTTTTTCTCGGGTGCCGATGTGCTGGCCGACAAGAACGGTTATGACCTCGTCAAATTCTTTTTCCTGCTGACTTTTGCGGCTGCGATCCCTGCGATTGTTTCTGGCGGAATCGCCGAACGGGCGCGGTTTTATCCCCAACTGATTGCGACCTCGCTGCTGGTTGGCCTGGTGTACCCGTTTTTTGAGGGGATCGTCTGGAACCAGCGCTTCGGGATTCAGGCCTGGCTGAAAATGGCCTTCTCGGCAGAGTTTCATGATTTCGCCGGTTCGGTCGTCGTGCATGCCCTAGGCGGCTGGGTGGCATTGCCGGCAGTGTTGCTGCTCGGTGCGCGGCGCGGTCGGTATTCGAAAGAAGGGGCGATTGCAGCGCATCCGCCATCCTCGATACCTTTTCTTGCGCTTGGTGCATGGATTCTGACCGTGGGGTGGTTTGGCTTCAACGTGATGAGTGCGCAGTCGCTGGACAAGATGAACGGTCTGGTGGCCGTCAATTCGCTGATGGCGATGGTGGGAGGTACTTTGGTGGCGCTGGTCATGGGTAAGAACGATCCCGGTTTTGTTTATAACGGACCACTCGCCGGTCTGGTCGCAATCTGTGCCGGCTCGGATCTGATGCATCCGTTGGGTGCACTCGTGACTGGCGGCATCGCCGGCGGCATTTTTGTCTGGATGTTCACGCTGACGCAAAACAAATGGAAAATTGACGACGTTCTGGGTGTCTGGCCATTGCATGGCCTGTGCGGTACCTGGGGCGGATTGGCGGCAGGTATTTTTGGCACGAAGGCATTTGGCGGTATCGGGGGTGTGTCATTCACTTCTCAGCTGATCGGGACGACGCTCGGTGTTGCCATTGCCCTGACGGGTGGCTTTCTGATTTACGGCATCCTCAAGGTCACGATGGGTTTGCGGCTGGATCCCGAGCAGGAGTTCCAGGGGGCCGATCTGTCGATACATCAGATTTCTTCGACTCCGGAACGAGAGTCGAACTGGTAATTGGGCTTGATCGCACGTCCGTTTCACTGCAGCTAACGGTGGCGTGTTGGCGACAGGATGATCACCGCCGATAGTGTCGCTCCGTCCGGCGTCTTTTTTCGCCAGGACGGTGCGTTATGATGCGGCGATGCGAAAACATTCTTTTCTGACGACGAAACCGGAAGCATGGGGCAAGATGTTGCTCGACTTGGGGTTGAGCTGGTGGTCCATGTTTTACCTCGGCGCGATCGCGCTGGTGATGGCTCTCTCACCATCGAGTTATTACCGCGCTAACCGCGCCGTCACTTCCAGGTATATCTACACCAGTACCTGGCAGGTGCTGCCGTGGTTCACCATGCTCAGTGCGCTGGTCTGCCAGGTCATCATCCACATTGTTGTGGTGACGGCCATCAGTTACGGCTTGTCCCAATACGCGCTCGAAATGGTGGTCCGGGTGCTCGTGCTGGAACTGATCCCGCTGTCAGCCGCATTGTTCGTCGCGTTGCGATCGGGATTGGCTTTTGATGCAAGTACGGCGTTGCCAAGTCGTGTTGAGCCGGATAACCTCTCCCGCATCGATATCAAACGCTTGCGTAATGAATTCGTGCCGCAAGTCATCGCGAGCGCATTCGCTGTGATTAGTCTGGCCATGATCAGCAGTGTCATTGTGCTGATACTCGCTTATATCAACGTGTACGGATTTCTGCCGTGGGGATTGGTGGATTACACGCGCACGGTAGGGCGTGTCTTCGACCCCATCGTGACAATCGGCTTTGCACTGAAAACTTTACTGTTTGGTCTATCGGTCGCAGTGATTCCGATGGCGGCTCTTCTTGAGCCGTCGCATGGTCGGCAAGCGCTGGTGTCGACTGTTCAGCCCGGCGCGATCCGCCTATTGATCGTGCTGTTGCTGATCGAAGCAGGATCGCTCGCTTTCAAATACAGCTGACTCAACCCAATGGAGCCCATGGAAAACCAATCTGACACCAATTCCGTCGCGCACGTTGAATTCAAGGCCGTCGTTTTGCTGGTCGTCATGACGGCACTCATCATCAGTTTCTTGGTGTACGTCATGTATGCGCGTGGCGTGTTCGAAAGTACCCAGCGCCTTGTGCTGGTGTCTGACGATTCGGAAGGCGTCATCGTCGGCATGGACCTGACATTTTCAGGATTTCCGATCGGACGTGTGCAGCGCATCGAACTGTCGCCGGATGGCAAGGCCCGCATCTTGCTGGATATTCCTCACCAGGACGCGCACTGGTTGCGAACATCCAGCATCTTCACGATGGAGCGCGGCATGGTCGGAGATACTCGGATTCGTGCGTTCACCGGGATAATTACAGACCCGCCGTTACCGCCTGATGCCGTGCGTACGGTGTTACGTGGAGATACGGCAGCCGAAATCCCCCGCCTGGTTGCAGCGGCTCGCACCCTGCTTGATAACCTCGGCAACATGACCTCCACGGATTCGCCGCTCAATGCCAGCCTGGCGAACGTACAGACTGTGACGTCGAATTTGTCGGGTAAATTTGGTTTGCTCGGAGGTGCTCTCGGCGGCGACGAGAACGCCAGGAAGCTCATTGTCACGCTCGACAACGTCAACAGCTTGCTGACCAAGACTGATCAGCGGGTGTTTGGCAAGCAGGGTGTGATGCAGGATGCGCAGGCGACCATCGTCCAGCTCAATGCAGTGCTCGCTGATGCCCGCACCAGTCTGACCAAAGTCGATGCGGTACTCGCCGAGGCTCAGGCAGTCGGTGCCAACGCGCGGGTTGCCACCAACGACCTCGGCACCTTGCGCGCCGAAGTCGACATCAGTCTTCGCAAAGTGACAAGCCTGGTCGACGAGATCAACCGCAAGTGGCCATTCGCCCGTGACACACAAATTAAGCTCCCATGAAAATACTTACTCCAATCTCATCGCTGGTGTTGATATCTTTGGTACTGGCGGGCTGTGCCAGCAAGCCCTTGGCACCGGACTGGCAAGGCAACGCCTACAGTGCGATCGACAGTTTCACGTCGACTTATTTGAAGGGAAATACCAGAACAGCGGAGCTGGATTTTGCACGCGCCCGAACCGAAATCAGCAGCACAGGGCGTGCCGATTTATTGGCGCGTGCCGAACTGGTGCGATGCGCCGTCCGGGTCGCCAGTCTTGAGTTCGATGATTGTGCCGGTTATCAACCGCTGGCAGCCAGTGCGAGTAACGCCGGGCGCACCTATGCCGCCTATCTGACAGCGCATTGGCAAGACATTGATGTGTCGCTGTTGCCAGTGCAGCATCGTGCAATGCTGGCCTCGTCGGGTACGCCGGTCAGTACCATTGAGGATCCGTTGGCGCTCTTGATTGCGGCAGGAGTGCTCTTGCAAAATGGTCGATTAACGGCGGCAGATATGGTTGCCGCGACTGAGGTTGCGTCTGCACAAGGCTGGCGACGGCCTCTGCTGGCATGGTTGGGGGTGCAGATGAAGGGTGCGCGGGAGAAGGGTGATGCCGCGGAGATAGTCCGCTTGCAGCGACGCATTGATCTCGTATTGGGGGCGTTGTAGTGGCCGCAGCCCAAAGTCAAAGTCGGATTGATGTCCGTAAAAAAGTGCTGCGACTACGTTTTCGCTTGCGTACAGATAGAAACTATCCTTTGCAGTTGATTTTGCGTAACAGTGTCGGCGCGAGGATGGCGCTGAGCGTCCCGGAACCGGAATGTCGTTTGCAGTGACACAGCGCTCATTTGAACTGGCAATTTCTCCAGACGGCACGAAATTATTCAGGCAAACTCCGGCAGCCTCCATCTAGGACATCGAATCAGTTGCGCAGATGGCACCGGATAACCTTAACGACTCTCGACGGGTCAATAACAAAGAAAACTAAATGAAAAAATTAAACGTCACGATCAAGCTGGAAATGTCTATCCCCGAGGGCTGGGAACTCGTAAAAACGTCGACAGGTGGGCAGGTAATTAAGCTTCCTGACGGTCAATTTCTTGATATCGCCATTGAACCCATGTTCGCCAGCGACCCGGAAGAAACATGGACCAGTACCCAAAGCGATGATGTGCTCAATGACATCCTCGACATGATCGACAGCGAAGATGTGATTTACGAGTTGGTGACACACTGATTTTTTATCTTCACTACCAATTTTTGGGTAGTTAGTTGCGAGCCGGAATATATGCTTCCTGAAACTGTGGAAGATCGTCATCGATGGGGAACCACTCACATTTCGAGCCAACATGGGCATGAAATGCGACCCCTGTAGTGATCGATTCGTTAATCAGTCCCGCACGAACGCGCACTGAATCCGGGAGTGTTTCCCGCGAACTGTAGATTGGTGATCCGCAATTTCCGCAAAAGTGCCGGTACTTGCCAGCGGAGGATTCAAATCGTTTGAGTAATTCGCTACCGCTGGTAAGTACGAAGGTCGCCTTCGCTACCGGTATGTTGGTGGCGAACGGTCCTCCTTGTGCTTTGCGACATTGCGAACAATGACAAACCTGGATCGGATTGAGTTCCGCCTGTATCTGGAACTGAATCCCGCCACATAAACATGCGCCGGTGTACGTCAATTTTTACTCCGTTTCGTGAATGGTATGCGGTACTTGAGAGCACTGCTTTAGTGCTGAGTATCCCGCCAGTCAGACTTTTTCGTAAGTCGGGCCTGTAAATAAATCGTCAGGCCTCTTCTTGTCGGGATTCAACAAAATCTTAAGTGGTTGCAGGCAATATTTTGTTGGCTGGTTCGGGGCTCTGATTCAGGTGGTTTGCGATCAGTGTAAGTAACAACGCTGCCAATGCCAATACAGCCGCCGCTAGCGGGACGGCAGGAAGTCCGAGCCCTTCGGCAATAACTACTCCGCCTACCCAGGCACCCACGGCATTTCCAACATTAAAAGCCGCAATGTTGAGCGTTGATGCCAGGTTAGGCGCTGCTTTACCAAATTTCATTACGTTAATCTGTAGCGCCGGTACGGCAGCGAAGCCAGCCATTGCCCACAGGAATAAGTTGATTTCAACGGGGATTATTGCCGCACTAGTCCAACTGATAGCGGCTGAGGCGAGTGCCATTGCGGCGAAGATGCCGGCAAGTGCCTTACCCAAACGCCAGTCAGCTAATCGTCCCCCGATGTAATTGCCAATTGTTAGGCCCAATCCAATCAGGAACAAGGTCCAGGTCACGCCTCTTGGGCTGACCCCGGTCACTTCTCCTAATAACGGCGCGATGTAGGTGAACAAGGCGAACATTGCTGAGGCAAATAGAACGGTGGTGGCCAGTGCCAGCCAGATTCCAGCGCTACGCAGTTGTTGCAACTCACGCCGTAAATCCGGTTTCTTCTGTTCCGTATTGGCAGGCAAGACCCATAGCAGACCAATAAATGCGACGACGCCTAAGGCTGCGACTGCGTAAAACGTAGCGCGCCAGCCGGCAAATTGACCGAGCGCCGTTCCTAGTGGTACGCCAAGGACGTTCGCCAAAGTTAATCCTGTGAACATCAGGGCTACCGCCGAGGCTTGCTTGTGTGCGGGTACCAGACTTGCTGCGGCCACAGATCCAATTCCGAAAAATGCCCCGTGACAAAGAGAGGTGATAACACGTGCGGTCATCAGGAAACCGTAGTCAGTGGCTAGTCCGCACAAAACGTTACCCAGAATAAAAATTCCCATCAGGATGAGCAGAGCACGTTTGCGCGGTAGTGATGCAGTAGCCAGTGCCATGATCGGGGCTCCTATCGCGACGCCAAGTGCGTATCCGGTAATTAACCAGCCTGCAGACGGTATAGAAACTGACAGGTTATTCGCTACGTCTGGCAATAAACCGAGAATGACAAACTCGGTGGTTCCGATGGCAAAGGCACTCAGGGCAAGGACGAATAGAGCTAATGGCATAAAGCTTTCTTATTAGGCGGTTGACTCCACGGAGCCTTCCGTTGGTCCGTTTGGTGGGGATCATTGATTGAAATGCACTGCAGAAGGCAAATGGTACGATAGAAAAAATAAAAGTGCAGGTGCACCTTATTTTCGCTTGTCAGCAGATTGGGGCATGTCCTTCCCACCGCCTCGGAAGAAAAACGGGAAGTGCCTTACTCATCTTGCATCTACCAAATCAAGTATTTCTCCATGCTCAGGTAGGCAATCGAGCAATTCGACTTCCTTTGCAGGGATTCAAGTTGGACGCTTTCTACGCAATCATCTAAATTATTTGCCCGTATAAC
>AEPR01000129.1 GCA_000195205.2 Oxalobacteraceae bacterium IMCC9480
GCGGCGGTCGGTGTTGTGCTTGTTTGGCATTAGGAGAGCTCGGCAAAAATCAACTCACATCGTAACATTTGCCCCTTCTCGGATTTGAAGTGCACCAACGCCATACCGGACGGTATTTCATGACGGTTCCATGTTACCGTTGCCATAGGCAGGGCGCTATTTGAGCCCGATAAAGACAATGATCCGCCTGACATCATTTTATTCAAGGCAATTGGGATCCCGCAATGGGTAATCAGAACCCACATTAAATGTGCGCTCAATTGAGGGAGAAACCGCGGTATAGCCTGATGGTCTCATCACTGAGAGCGTGACCAGTGCGCCGACTAGCATTTTCCATGATCACCTGCCATACGCGACATTCTGTTTCTGACAGGAGGCCGTTAATGAGCCATCTGTTACCTATCTATTACCCATCTGTTGCCCACCAAACAGCAATCTTGTCGTTGATCGCCGCAAATTGGCCCCTCAATTCGTGTGTGCCATGCTGGGGAGAAGAGGGAAAAACGGAAAAAATAGCACGCTAAGCCTACGGCGCGACTTTGAAGGATCTTCCAACCAGGATGACAGGCCGCTTTCGAACAAAACCGGACGTAACTGTTCGCTCACCGCTTTTAGTGAGATTGTTGCGTTTCAATATTAATATATGTATTGATGGCAATATATTGCCAACTGAATCATAGTGCTTAATTTGACAAAGGTAGGCAGGTAAGGTGGGCATACCACTTATTCTGCTCAAATGTCGCGAAATCGCATTCATCGTGCTTCCACGTTTGGCCGGCTTCTACGCTTAGCCGCACCAGTCTGGCCGCATCCTACGCTTACCTCACTGAAAATTTATGAACATCGGAAATTTAAAGATCGCTACACGTCTGTACATCGGTTTTGGCATGCTCATCGCAATCAGCGGTTTGCTGGCAGTGATTAGTGTTAGTGCGATGCAGGACCTTAATCAGGCATCTGCCGATATGGCGCGAGGCGTGTGGCCGCGTGCCCGCCTTGCCAACGTGGCACTCGACAATGTGCGCGGTAGCACCGGTCGCATGGCCCAACTGGTATCGGCAACCGATCCGCAGGTCAGCGTGACCGCATCAACACGCCTTGCGGCAAATATCGGCGCGTTCAACAAGGCCCTCGATCAACTCGAACCCTTGCTAGTGGTGCCGGAAGGCAAGGCATTGCTGGCTGATTCAAAAGACAAACGCGACACGTATGTGGCGGCCTGCGACCGCGTCGTCGCACTCATGAAGGAAAACAAACGCGAGGAAGCGAGCACGCTGGCGTTCGGTGCCGCCTATGACGCCATGCATGCGCTGGCGAGCGCTCTACGGGCGCAAGTAAATTTCCAGGAAAAACGTTTTGATGCGATGGAGGACAAAGCGGACGCCACGTTCGCCAGCGCACGCCATCTAATGTGGAGCGCGGCAGCCGCTTCGCTGGTGATCGGCCTGGCTGCGGCTTTTTTGATCACGCGCTCGATCGTGCGCCCCTTGGCCAAGGCCGTTGAGGTCGCGCGCACTGTGGCCGATGGCGACCTGACTAGCGATATTGTGATCCATGGCAGCGACGAAACCGGGCAGTTGATGCAGGCGCTGAAGGACATGAACGCCTCTCTGCTCAAGGTGGTGGGCCAAGTACGCGCCGGCAGCGCAGAGATCGCGACCGCCTCGCGTGAAATCGCTACTGGCAACCTGGAACTGTCATCGCGCACCGAGCAGCAGGCCAGTTCGCTCGAAGAAACCGCCTCCTCAATGGAGGAGATGACCTCGACCGTCAAGCAAAACGCAGACAACGCGCTCCAAGCGAACCAGCTGGCGGCCACCGCGTCGGAAGTGGCACGCAAGGGTGGCGCCGTGGTCGCGGAGGTGGTCGACACCATGAGCAAAATTAACGAGTCCTCGCGAAAGATCGTAGAGATTATTTCGGTCATTGATGGAATTGCTTTTCAGACTAACATCCTCGCGCTCAACGCAGCAGTCGAGGCCGCCCGCGCCGGGGAACAGGGACGTGGATTTGCCGTCGTCGCAAGCGAAGTGCGTAGTTTGGCCCAACGTTCCGCAGCCGCAGCCAAGGAAATTAAGGTGTTGATCGATAGCTCGGTTGACAAGGTAAACATCGGCTCACGCTTGGTGGGCGAGGCCGGCATCACTATGGCCGAGGTGGTGAGCAGCGTGCAGCGCGTCACCGACATCGTGACCGAGATCAGCAGCGCCAGTCGCGAGCAAGAAGGCGGCATCAGTCAGATTAATCAAGCAATTACCGAGATGGATACGGTGACCCAGCAAAACGCCGCCCTGGTTGAAGAAGCTGCGGCCGCGGCCGGTAGCCTTGAAGAGCAGGCCAGCAAGCTGGAAACACTGATCAGTGTGTTCAAGGTCGACAATGCCCAGATAGCCGGCGCAGCGCGCGTGCATACGGCAATGGCGTCAAGCCCACGTCCTGTGCTGGTACATCGGACTACAACGCGTGCGTCTTTGCGGCGGGCCGGACCAACACTGATTACCGCCAAGGCGAGCGACTGGGAAGAATTTTAAGCGCACGCGTCGGGAAGCTGTGTCGGCTGAGATCTCAGCCGCGCTATAGCCTTCAGCTAACTGGTCGGGTAGCAGCGACGAGTACTGTCAACTTGTTGAACCGGGGAAGCGCGTCGTAGAACCCAGAACGAAATTGGCTCTGGGCGGGTAACAAAGGGGCGTGGATTACCCGTTCTTTGCTACATCGGTGACCTCATTCCAGAGAGAAAATGCGTGAGTGCGGATGTGCCGGTATTGCTCAGCGGATAGGCGGTTGCGCTGACACCAGAAGGTATTGTTGGTCGGGCCGCGTGCCGACAGAAAGCGCTGTGCATGGCCGGGTGACTTGAAACGGCGTATCTGCGTTCCCGTTGCCGCGTCGGTTGGTTGGAGAGTTCCGCTCGGTTGCTCCGGCTCTGCATGAGGATATCGAGCACATGGCCATACTGGTCGACTGCGCGCCATAGGTAATGGTGACGGGCCTTGATGGTTAGCATCACTTCGTCGAGATGCCATTTGTCGCCACGCTGCGGCTGACGCCGGCGCAGTTCGTTGACATATCCCTGGCCGAACTTCAACGTCCATTGCCGGATCGTCTCGTACGTTACGATGATGCCACGACTGGCCACCAATTCCTTGATGTCGCGAAAACTCAGCGCAAACCGGAAACAAAGCCACACCACATGGCTGATGATTTTCACTGGGTGGCGGAAGCCGCGGTAAGTTTTGGAATTTTTTATCTCGCTGCTCTACCAAATTTTGCAGGCTGCCGTAAGTTGACAGTACCTTGAGCAGCTGCGCTACCGGGCCAGCGGCCTGAACCTGGTGATGGCGGCGATCGTGTTGTGTAACACCGTCTATTCGGAGCGGGTAACTCGTGCGCTGCGGGACTCTGGTAAATTAAATTACTACATTCTGCTTCAATTCCCGGCACAACTCGAATAGCAACACATCAACCTGACCGGGGACTATATACGGCATCAGAACTGGAAGATCGACGAGGGAGAATTTCAGGCGCTACGAACATCCAAAAAACCTTTGTGTGCTATTTTTTCCGTTTTCCCTGTTCTCACCATGTTGAATAATTAAGTTTTTGTTTTCTACAGGAAACTCGACTACGGAGGATTACGTGATGAGCTGGTAAACATTCTCCATAGGTGGTTCAACCTGCATTTCTTCAAAGTAGTAACAAAGAAACCGCTGATTTTTTGGTGAGGGGGGTGGTTAACTTGTCATGGTAATTGACCAAATAGTTCCCGCTAACACGTTCTTCGACGAAGATTAGCTATCCGTGTTCAGCACGTAAATCCATATGAACTGGCTGTTCAAGGTATCCCAGTTCAGCACGTAACCAAGATAGATAAGTGACTCGATCAACTCATGAGTCGGTCATTTCGTTACCTAACGTTAATTAAATAGCAATAATTATTCATGAAACCAATTATTTCGTGCCGTAAGACAACTTTTTTGCGCAAAGACAAATAAAATACGTGCTGAAGTGGGATAAGGGAGATTGGGTTAAGTGCCGTTGCTGATCATCTAGGGCGAAAAAATCCAATAAAACGAGGATTCTCCCTGGGATAACCTTGATCGGGTATTCCGACTGAACGTGGTCGACGATTTCCGTGGATCGTGACCGCGTTACGCAAGGAGGGATCTTCATGGGTTCTGTCGCGTTGTTCAGCACGTGACG
>AEPR01000128.1 GCA_000195205.2 Oxalobacteraceae bacterium IMCC9480
CCGGTGCATTCGCGTGGGCACGATGACCCGGCGCCTCTCGCGCGCCTGCGGTATATGCTGCACCCTCGTTGCATGCGCACTCGCCTCCCTCCCCCTCACCGGAGTACTCCATGAACCAACCAATCCGCTGGGGCATCCTCGGCACCGGCATCATTGCCCGCCAGTTTGCCGAAGCCCTGCATCATGTACCCGATGCGCAGCTGCAAGCCGTCGCCTCGCGCACGCACGACACCGCACTGGCGCTCGGCCGCGACTTCGCCGTACCGACCTGCCACGGCAGCTACGCCGCACTGGCAGCAGATCCCGACGTCGACGTGATCTACATCGCCACCCCGCATCCGCTGCATGCCGACAATGCGCGCCTGTGCCTGCAGGCCGGCAAACCGGTGCTGTGCGAAAAACCATTCACGATGCATGCCGGGCAGGCGCGCAGCGTGGTCGCCCTGGCGCGCGAGAAGCAGTTATTTCTGATGGAAGCGATGTGGAGCCGCTTCCTGCCCGGCATCGTCGAAGCCAAACGACTGATCGATTCCGGCCTCATCGGACGCGCGCAGCATGTGCAGGCTGATTTCGGCTACTACGCCGAGGTCGGTCCCGAGCACCGCTTGCTCGATCCGGCACTGGGTGGCGGTGCGTTGCTGGACTTAGGGATTTATCCGCTATCGATGGCCGCGTATTTTCTCGGGCCGGTGGCATCGGCGCACGCGATCGCTGAAATCGGCGCGACCGGCGTCGATGAACAGACGGCGTTCACGTTGCGGCATGCAGGCGGGGGATTGTCGTCGTGCTTCTGTTCGTTCCGGGTGACCACGCTGCGCGAACTGGTGATCTCCGGACCGCTGGGATCGGTGCGGATTGCCAGACCGTTTTCGGAAGCCCGGCACATCACGATTGCGCTCACAGGGGCTGAAGAACGGTACATAACGATGCCGCTGATCGGCAACGGCTACGCGCACGAAGCCATCGAAGTGGGTCGCTGCCTGCGGGCAGGCTTGCGGGAAAGTCCGGTCATGCCGCTCGACCAGACTGTTGCGTTACTCGATAGCCTGGATCAAATGCGCAGCCAGATCGGCCTGCGCTATCCGGCTGATGGCGAGTAACGCAGGCTGGGTTGGCGACGGCTTTTTAAGGAATCAAGCGCTCGGCCCGCAGCTGCGCGAACAGATCGGTAAACGATTCTTCGGTCGATTGATAGCCAGTGAAACCCAGCTTGCGGCTGCGCGTCATGTCGGTCATCACTTCGATCGGCCGGCCCAGATCAAGATCGGAATGCCACGCCGACGCAAGCCGGTTCAGGTCCGCTTCAACCAGACCATGCCGTTGTGCGATCTCGCGCCATGCCGCATGGTCGCCGGACATGGCTTGATCAAGCGGGCGCACCGTGCCATCGAAACCCGCGGCCTCCACGCCGAACCATGCGGCCAGCCGGCCCCATAGCCACTGCCAGCGGAACACATCGCCATTGGCGGTATTGAAGGCGGTGTTGTGAGCGGCCTCGGTGTCCGCGGCCCAGACCAGCTGACGGGCCAGCTGGCGCGCGTCGGTCACATCCGAAATACCTTCCCACTGGGCTTGCGAACCGGGCCACTGGAACGGTCGTCCGGTTTCCTTGCAAATCGACGCGTAGACCGCCAGCGTGGTGCCCATGTTCATCGCATTGCCGACGGCCTTGCCGATCACGGTATGCGGACGGTGCACGTTCCAGCTGAAGCCATCGCGGGTGGCGGCCTTGAACAGCTCGTCTTCCTGCTCGTAATAGAAATTCTCGACCGGCAAGCGCGGCTGCTCTTCGCGCAGCGGCGTCTCGGGCAAGGTGCCGGCGCTGGCGTAGGACTCGAATGGTCCGAGGTAATGCTTCAGGCCGGTCACCAGCGAGACGTGGCGTACGGATTTTTTCGGTGCCAGTGCGGCCAGCACGTGACGCACCAGCGCGCCATTGACGCGGATGTTGGCGGCCTCGGTGTCCTGCCGCATCCATGTGGTGAGGAAGACGTTGGTCGGAGCGATATCGGCCAGTGCCGTTTGCAAACCGGCCTGGTCAAGCAGGTCGGCGGCGATCGGGCGCATGCCGGGAATATCGTCGCGCGGCTGGCGCGACAGCCCGTAGACGATCCAGCCCTGATCGATCAATTCGGCCGCCACGTTGCTGCCACCGATGCCGCTTGCGCCTACTACCAATGCTGTTTTCTGCATGCTGAACCTCCAGGATCTTCAATGGAGCCAGTCTACTGTAGAATTTTTCTGCAATAAACCTCCTTTGACTCACCACTCAGTAGACTCAAGCTCCACTATGGCCCATGCAGAACAATTTACCGGCGTCGCTATCTTCGTCGCGGCGGCACGTGCCGGCAGCTTCACGGCGGCGGCAGACCGCCTCGGCATCACCA
The DNA here is from genome assembly GCA_000195205.2 of Oxalobacteraceae bacterium IMCC9480. Taxonomy (GTDB): domain Bacteria; phylum Pseudomonadota; class Gammaproteobacteria; order Burkholderiales; family Burkholderiaceae_D; genus Actimicrobium. Next base: position 2,388 of record AEPR01000128.1, read on the forward strand.
AGTCGGCCGTCGGCAAAAGTATCGCCCGGCTCGAACAGCGGCTGGCCATCAAGCTATTCCATCGCACCACCCGGAAAATCACGCTGACAGTCGACGGTGCCGCCTACTTTGCCAGTTGCGCCACCGCGCTCGATGGCATCGCCGACGCTGAACTGGCGCTGCAAAACGGCCATCAGGTTCCCAGCGGACGCTTGCGCATAGACATGCCGGCCGCCTTCGGACGCGGCGTGATCCTGCCCATCCTGGCCGAACTGACACAGACCTATCCCGAACTGACGCTGACGCTGACCTTCACCGACAACCTGATCGATCCGATCGAGGAAGGCATCGATTTGCTGATCCGCTTCGGCGAGATCAAGGAGACCGGCGGACTGGTTGCCAAACTGCTCAGCCGCGAGCGCCTGCGGATCTGCGCCTCGCCGGCGTATCTGGCGCGCAAGGGCGGCGCGCCGGCATCGATTGCCGACCTGGAGCAGCACGCCTGCATCGTCGGCTACCGGCGCAATACGCCGATGCCGTGGCGCACCGTCGATACCGATGGCAAGGAAGTGCGCTTTGCGCCGCCGTCGACCTATGAAGTCGGCGATGGCGACGCGGTGCTGGCGATGACGCTGGCCGGTTGCGGGATTTGCCAGCTACCGTCGTTCCTGGTCAGGGAGTCATTGCGCAGCGGTGCGCTGGTGAGCATGCTGGACGCGGTGTCGACCTGCGAGAGCGGGATCTATGCGGTGTGGCCGCAGACGCGGCATTTGCTACCCAAGCTCAGGAAGGTGATTGATGTGCTGGAGATGAAGGGCAAAGCGGGTTTATTGAGTTGAAACTTGGAAAATTCGGGCAACTGATTGGGTCGGCATTTGCCGCCCCCTTTTTTAGATACCGTGCAATTTTTCTTGCAACCAGACCTTGATCAACGACTGGTAGGGAACGTCCCGTGCATTTGCAGCCACCTTGATTGAATCAAGCAGATGCTGTGGCAGGCGCAACGAAATCGTCTTCGTCGTTGGCTTCAAATTTGGCAAGACGACTTTGCGCGCTTTGGTCCAATCGACATATTCTGACGAGTCATGTGTTTCCCAGAACTCCCGTTCTTCGGTCTCGTTAGCAAATACCGGCAAAGCTTTAAGTGGATTGTTCATAAATTTTTCGCTCCTTTCGGTGCATGTCGCGGGCTGAAATCACGCGAATTTTTTGACCTTCTGCCCGTACACTTAAACACAAATCAATCCGGGAGTGGGATCTCGGGTTACCGACAACATCCTGGCCTGCAATACGTTTCACCTTGAATTGTCGCCATCTTCGTCGCGGCGGCGCGCCCCGGCGGCTTCACGGCGGCGGCAGAACGCCTCGGCATTACCGACGGCACGGAAGTACGCTGCAGGGACTGTTGAGCTGAAACGCAGGCACCACCAGTCACGCTGCGCGCCACGCCAGCAGCAGTTTTTCGAGCCGGCCCGACTGCACGCCTGCGCGTTCCAGCAAGGCCGGATCCAGTAGCGCCAGCGCCTCGATGGCCGGCATGCCCGCATCAAGCTGGGCCACCAGCAGCGTGGCCAGGTGCAGCGCCGGTGCCAGCGGGCCGGCGGCGCTGGTCCACGGTGCCAGATAATGCCGCATCGCCTGTCCGATCTCATCCGGCAATCCCAGCTGCATCGCCCATGCCGCACCGACCTCCGGGTGCGTCACGCCAAACGCTTGCTGCTCGGCGGCGAGCAGCGCTTCGCCGTGCAAGTCGATGGGCCTGTCAAAGTGTTTGCGCGCTTGTTCCGGAAAGGCCTGACACAAAATCACGTGGCCGATCTCGTGCAGAAGCGCGCCAAAAAAGGCCGCGTCGGCAACGCTGCGCGGCATCGCACACGACAATGCCACCAGGCGCGCAGCGTGTGCGGTGGCGCTGGCACTGTGCCAGAACTGCCGCAAATTGATGGTCGGCACCTCGACAAACACCGACGCCAGGCCCACCGTCAGCACCATCCGCTGCAAGGCATCGGTACCCAGCATGTCGACGGCGGAGGCGATTGTCGAGAGGCTTTTGCGACCACCGTAATACGGCGAATTAGCCAGCTGCAGCGTGCGCGCCGCCAGCGTCGGGTCCTGTTCGAGCGCACTGGTAATCGTGTGCAACGAGACCGCCGGATCACGCAGCGACAGCACGATCTGCGCCACCACCCGCGGAATAGCCGGCAGCAACAACTTGCCGCAGACTGCATTGTGGAGATAGTCGGTGTCGTCCATGGCGGACCTCAGCGTTTCGGTACCGTGTCCAGCGCGCCGCGCAGCTGGTCTTTTTCGACATTCCACAACACGCCATCCATGCGCCTGACCGCCTCCGCCTGCTGGCGCACGTCCTGCCCGAGCGAGGCCGCGTGTTTTTCCAGCGAGCCGACCTGGGTACTGAGCCGGTTGATACGCGCGACCACCTCGCCGATGTCTTCCGTCAGGGCGGCCTGGGCCGGAATGAGCGCCAGCATTTTTTCGATCCGTGCGTTCGACCTGGTGACCTGTTCCAGAATCCCGGTCGAGGCATTGGCCAGACTGGCAATCGATGGAATCACCAGCGCCACCGTGCTGATTTTTTCAGCAGCCTGCTCGAGGACTTTTTGCTGTAATTGCGTGCCTTGCACCAGCTCCGCAGTGACGGTGGCGGTACGACGGATTTCGGGGAGCATGGCATCGAGCCGGTCGATCACGCTGGCCAGGCCATCGCTGGTGCGCTGGTGCGCCTGCAGGATATCGGTCAGCAAGCTCGACAGGAATTGTTCGGTCACTTCGGCGTGCGCATTGGCCTTGTTTTTTTCGGCCAGCGACAGGACTTCGCGGCGCACCCGCTCGACAAAATCCTGCGCCGTCTTGCGCACGATGACCATCTGGAAACCCAGCGTGATCGAGCCGACCAGCCCGAACATCGAGGCCGAAAACGCCGTGCCCATCGCGGTCAGCGGTCCCTGCAAGCCACCGACAATCTTGGCGAATTCCTGTTCCATGTTGTTGCCTGCACCGGAGCTTTTGGCGATCGTGCCGATCAGCGAACTGGTCTGCACCAGCGTTTCGAGCAAGCCGACAAAAGTCCCCAGCAAACCCAGCGCGACCATCAGGCCGACCAGGAATTGCGACAGCTCCTGCTTCTTGTCGAGATACTGTTCCAGCGAATCGAGCTCCGGCCCCATCACCGAACTGTGCACATAGACCTGATGCCCGAGCCCCATCTTGGCGAGCCGTTCGATCATGCCCATCACGTAGGCGCGGTGGGTGCGCGACGTCGCCGGAGGCACCGCGATGGCACCCTTGCGCAGCCACAGCAAGCCATCCCGGAACACCGCATCTTCGCGATAGATACGCAACACGTGGCCGAACATGGTCGACGCGCCCCAGGCCATGACCAGGAAAATCAGGCCGTTGAGGGCCGGATTGGCCATCACGGCAAAGTGCACGAATTGCCAGAACGCCGCCGCAAAGAGGAACACCGCCAGCACGGGCAAGACCACCAGAACGCGATATCGACGTCCCATACGGACGGGTTTGGTGCCCTCGAGCGAGGGCAACTTGACTGCAGGAGTGCGGGTCTGGCTCATGAAGGATTCCTTGCTCAATGACGATCTCTGAAGGCAGTCGAGGCCAGGCCTCTCAGCGGCGATAACAGGTATTGCGCAACGGTGCGTTGTCCGGTAACGAGATCTGCGGTGACCGCCGAACCCGGCGTCAGCGGACGATCGAAATGGCGCTGGCTGGCGGCATCAACCAGCAAGCCGATACGGAAATACCGCTCGCCGCGTTCATCGGTGAGCGAATCGGCGCTGATCTCGGTGACGCGCGCCGGCAGCGTGCCGAACACCGTGTAATCGAACGCCGCCACCCGCACCACCGCGCGCTGGCCGACTTGCAGCGGACCGCGTTCGGCCGGCGTGGCGCGCGCTTCGATGACCACTGCGCCATCGGCCGGCGTCAGTTCCAGCAAGGTCTCGCCGGGACGGATCACGCCACCGACCGTATTGGCCAGCAGCTTGTTGACGGTGCCGGCCACCGGCGCGGTGACGACGGTGCGATTGACGCGGTCGTCTTCGGCTTTCATGTCCTGCTCCAGACGTTGCAACTCGACCTTGGTTTCGGTCAGCGACGATTGCGATTCGCTGCGAAACTGCGCGCCGGTCTCGGCCAGCCGCGCCTGCAATTCCAGCGCCGCCGAAGCCAGTCGCGGCAACGCGGTTTCGGCTTCGCGGATTTGCGTGGCCAGGCGCTCGACCCGTGCCTGCGCTTCCAGCAACTCGAACTGCGAAGCGGCATTGCGCGCCATCATCGTGCCGACCAGCGCCAGCTGTTGGCGCGCGACCCCGGCTTCGGCCGCCAGTCCTTTGCGGCGCGCGTCGAGCTCGGCGGCTTCCTGGCGCTTCTGGGTCAGCTGTTCCTCGAGGATGCGGCGGGTCTGGCGCAAGCGGCCCTGGCGCGCCACGAAGGTTTCGTTTTCACTGAGGACTTCGGCCGCCGCCGGACTCAGGCCGGCCGTCACGCCGACTTGCGACTGGCCATCGGCTTCGGCCGACAAGCGCGCGATGCGCGCCTTCAAGCCATTGAGGCGGGCGCGTTTTTCACCGCGCGACGAGTTCGCCATCAAGTCCGATACCGCCACCAGGCTGTCACCCTTGGCCACCACATCGCCCTCGCGCACGAACACCGTCGAGACGATGCCGCCTTCCAGATGCTGGACCAGTTGCGGCTTGACGGATGGCACGATGCGCCCCTGCGTGCGCACGACCTTGTCGACCGGTGCCAGCGTCGCCCAGACGATCAGCAGCACGGCCAGCGCCGACGCGATGACCAGCACACTGCGCGGCAAGCGCAAGCGCCGCGCATCGCCCAGCGCGCCATCGAACGGTGCCAGCACCAGATCAAGCGACGCACTCAAGGCGCGGCCTCTTCGATGCCGATGCTGATGGTCGGTCGTGCCACGCTGGCCTTCAGATCAAAGCGGCTGCCGATGCGTTTGCCGGCAATGCCTTTTTGCAGCAGCGCGTTGCGCACGGCCATCGTGCGCAGGAAACCGGCGCGCTGGTTTTCCGACAGCGCCATGTCCGGCCCGCTGGCGACGAGCATGACGCGGGTGCCGGCCGGGGCGTTTTGCAAGCGGCTGCTGATCTGGTCGAGTGAGCCGGCGAGCTGTTTTTCGGCGGCCTCGTCGAGGGTCAGCGCACCCGGCTCGAACTCCAGCAACAGGAACCGTGGTGCCACGCGCAGCTGGCTACCCTGCAGCTTGGTCGCGCCTTCGTTGCCGCGCACCGTGATGCGGGTCATGCCAGGCACACCCGAATCGGGAGGTGCCGGATTACCGGGCACCGCCGGCGGCTGCGGCGGCGTGATCGCCACCTGCTGCGGTACCGGCAACACCTGCTTGCTGGTGCCCTGCTGCTCCAGTTCGTTGATCCGCGCCGCCATGCGCTTGGCCAGCAACTGCGCCGAGAACGACAGCGACAGCGCCAGCACGATGATGACGAACACCATCGCGATGACGACGTTGGTCAGTGCATCGACAAAGCCGGGCCAGTAGTTGGTGTGTTTTCCGCCTTCCATTGCGTGACCTCAGGGTAGGGATTCGGTGAACTCGGATGTCAGCGCCAGCATCAGCGGAGCCGACCGCACAGGCCGGCGTGGAGCGGTTCGCAATGCCGGCGACGGGGCCAGCACCGAAGCCAGCACCGGAGCCAGCAGCAAGGCCAGCGGCGACGCCGGGGCCGGTGTCGCGGACGGTATCAAGGACGGCGGTGCCATCAGAGGCGTCAGCATGCCGGTCAGGTGCGCAACGCGCAGCTGGTTTTGCGCCTCCGATACCAGCACCTGCGTCAGGTCGAGGCGGCTCTGATGCAATCGCTGATAGGCATCCAGCACATCGAGCAGCGACCGGTTCGCGCCCACCATCTGCGCCCGGAATGCAGCAACAACGGCGGTGTTGGCGTCGAGTTCCTGGCGCACGGAACGAAAGCGCTCGTCTGCCGCATCGAGGTTGGCGTAGGCCGATTCGATTTCCTGTATCAGCTTGCGTTCGACATTGCCGGCCTTGGCATCCATCTCCTGATAATGCGCACCGGCGGCACGCACCTGCGCCAGGTCGGCACCGCCATTGAGCAGCGGCACCGTCATGAACACCATGGCCTTGGTGTCGCGCGTGAGGGTTTCCTGGCCGGCACCATTGACGATGCGGGTATGACTGAGTTCCAGATCCATGCGCGGCAGAAAGCGCGCGCGCTGGCCATCGCGCTCGCTTTGCACGGCGTCGGCTTCGATCCGGGCGGCCAGCAATTCATGGTTCTGGCGAATGGCCAGCGCGTTGGCCAGCTCGGCATTGGCGGGCAACACAAAGCCACCCGAAACCAGCCCGAGGTGCACCGCCGGCGGCATCGTGCCGGTCAGGCGCACCAGATTGCGCAAGGCCACTTTCAGGGCGGCGCTGCCATCGGCCTGCGCAGTGCGGATGTTGGCAACGCGGGCCCGCACCCGCTGCAAGTCGGCCTTGCTGGCCCCACCGGCCTCGGCCCGCTCGCCGATGTAGCGCAGTAGTTCGGCCAGCAAGGTTTCGTATTCGCTGCCGAGCCGCACCGCAATGCTGGCCTGCATCGCGGCCAGAAACGCATTCGACGATTCCAGCAAGGTCGTCGAGATGACGTTCTGAAGTTGTTCGTCGGACGACGCCACCAGCTTGCGCTGGCGCTGCCATTCATTGCGGGCTGGCTCATCAAGCAGCGGCTGGCGCAGCGTCAGAGTGACTTCGCGGCGCGGCAAGCTGACGGCCGGATCGACACTGGTGAGCTTGCCGCGACCGTCGCCGAGGCGCAGGTCGGCATGCGGCAACAGCGCGCCGCGCGCCGCGTCGCGCACAAAGCCGAACGACGCCAGCCGCTCGCGCGCGGCTTCGACTTCCAGGCTGTGCTCGAGCGCCTCGCGGGCGATCTCCTGCATCGTGGGCGCAGCACCGCCCGGCGCGGCATTAGCCACCAGCGGCAGCACGTACGGCAAATCCAGCAAGGCCCCGAGTGACCCCAGACGCAAGGCGCGCTCGGGCTGCGTCGACAGCACCGGCTCGCCGGAATACTGGGCCCGACCGACCGAACACATCAGCAACCCTGCCAGCAATATCGGAACAGAGAAATTCATGCGCGTTTCCTTGATTGAGCCTGAGAGGGATCCGATGAATGCGTCTGTGCTGACGCCAGCAAGCGCTGCGGCGTGCCATCGGCGACGAGGCGTCCGCCATCGAGCACCAGCAAGCGGTCGGCGCACTGGATCAGTTCGGTGGTGTGGGTCGCGACGACGATGCAGCGGCCCTGGTCACGCAGGAGCGCGAGCGCCTTGAGCAAACTTTCCTGCGCGTTGCGGTCGAGTCCCAGCGTGGGTTCGTCGAGCAGCAGCAAGGGCCGGTCGGATGCCAGCAAGCGCGCCAGCGCCAGCATCTGGCGCTGGCCGCCCGAGACACCCGCACCATTGGCCCCGACCTCCGTAGTCAGTCCAAGCTCGCCCTTGTCGAGCACCGGGCCGAGGCCGGCGGCGCGCAAGGCTGCCACCACGACGGCGTCGTCAAGTTGCGGCCGGCCCGGCGCGACGATCTCGCGCACCGGCCCGCCCAGAAAGACCGGGTCTTGCGGCTTGAACGCGACTTGTGTGCCGAGCCAGCGCCGCGCGCCAGCACTGTCGATCAGGTGCGCGGCAAAAATCACGCGCCCGCTGGTGGGGGTCAACTGGCCCGCCAGCAAACGCAGCAAGGTACTTTTTCCGGCACCCGACGCACCCGCCACGGCGATCAGTTCGCCGGCCTTGAGTGCGCAGGTCACGCCATCGAGAACCGGTCGCGCGGCATAGCCGAAGCTGACGCCATCGAGCCGCACGCCTTCACCCGGGAAGGCCCCGGCGGCAGTCACGGTCGGTGCAAAATCCGGGTCGGCCAGCGGCGCGGCATCGAGGTCGACGGCGCTGCGCAAGCCTTGCAGCGCGTGGTTGAATTCCTTCCAGCGCGACAGCAAGGGCACCAGCCCGCACAGCGATGCCACCATGCGCGAGGCCAGCATCGATGATGAAATCAAGCCGCCCACCGACAGCGCCTGCGCCTCGATCAGGAACACGCCGCTGACCAGCGTCAGTACCGCCGTCAGCGACATCCCGACCGGCACCAGCTGTTGCGCCAGCTGCGACCACAAGCGCCCGCGTGCGGCCAGCCGCGCGCCCTGCAAGGCCGGCTGGCGCATGCCGCCTTGCGCGACGGCGGCAGCACGCGGATCGGCCAGGCTGTCGCGCGCCAGCAGCACGTCGGCAAGCCAGCTGATTTTTTTGGCATGGGCGGTGTTGGCGTTTTTTTGATAGCGGCTGGCGACGCCTTGCAGCCACCGGCCAATCACGACCAGCAGCGCCGCCATCAGCAGCGGCACCACCAGCAACGGACCGCTGACCAGTACCAGCACGAACGCAAACAGCAGCACGAACGGCACGTCGGCCAGCGGCAACAGGAATTGCGCACTGAGCACGTCGCGCGTGCTCGATAGCTCGCGATAGCGCGCCAGCACATCACCGACCGGCAGCGCCGTCGACAGCGGCGCGGCCAACACGCCGCGCAACAGGCGATCATCAAGGTGCGCATCCCAGCGCGCGCCGGCATGTTCGATCATGAAGGTGCGCGCCACCCGCAGGCACAGCTCCAGCGCCAGCAGCAGCACCACGCCGATGGTCAATGCCCACAGCGTCTCGTGGATTTCATTGCCGACCGCCTTGTCGTAGACCAGCATCGAAAACAGCGGCAGCGCCAGCACGAACAGATTGATCAGCAAGCTGGCCAGCAGCAGCTCGACCATCGCGCGCCGGTTGGCGCGCAGGAACAGGCGGATCGGATGCGCGCCGGCGGGTGTCGTCATCAAGCGGCCGCCCACAGCAAGTGCAGCGTGCCGACCGCCGCGACGCTCTGATCTGCGCTGGCGTACACCAGTTGATCGGCATAGCGCGAGCCGTCGCCGTTGGTGGCAGAGGCGAACGTCGCTGCGGTCGCGCCGCCCGTCAGATTGAGCGTGTCGCCGCTATCGAGCTGGATGATCAGGTCATGGCGGCTATCGGTCAGGCTGGTCAGCGCCAGGCTCGACAGGTTGATGACGCTGCCATTGATGCTGTTGCGCAGGTCGACGGTTTCGATGTTGCTGGTCGAGGCGATCAGCGCATCGAGATTAAAGCCGGACGCGGTACCGGTGAGCTTGAGGATATCGGTGCCGCCACCGCCATCGGCTTGCGCCAGATTGGTGGCATCGGTGGCCACCAGCGTGTCGTTGCCGGCGCCGCCGAACAGCCAGTCGGCCGCACCGCCGCCGGTCAGCGTGTCGTCACCGGCACCGCCCAGCAACACATCACGCCCGACGGTGCCGGTCAGCGTGTCGTTGCCAGCCGTGCCCTGCAGCAGGTTGACGCTGCCATCGCTGAACAGCATTGATTCGACATTGGTGAGCTGGTCCGTGCCGGCCGGCGAACCGGAGCGACTGTCCGTGACCTGCAGCCAGCCATTGCCGAGGTCGGCAAAGCGGAAGTTGGCAATCGCGCCGCTGCTGGTGGGATCGAACGACTGGTAGTACTGGGCGACATCGGTACCCGCGCCGCCGTCAATGATGTCGTTGCCGGCCTGACCGAACAGGGCGTCATTACCGCCACCGCCGGACAGCGTGTCGTTGCCGGTGCCGCCTCGCAGCGTGTCGTTCTGGATGCTGCCGGTGACGATATCGTCGCCGCTACCGGCGTCAACGGAAGTGACGGTACCGGCATCCGCAAGGACAAACGTATCCGCGTAATTCGAGCCCACGAAAAATTCGATGCTGCTATAGATTTCTCCTGCGGCCGCGCCGGTTTGCACGCTCGTTATCAGGTTGATCGTGATGCCCGCGCTCGCATCGACATAGCTGACCGTGTCGATGCCCCCGCCTCCCACAAAGCTGTCGACGCCTGCGCCACCGGTGAAGGTATCGGCACCGGCACCGCCGGTCAGCACGTTGGCATTGGCGTCACCGGTGAGGGTATTGCCCTGCGTGGCCGAGCCGATGACATTTTCGATATTGGACAGGTTATCGCCGGAGGCATCTCCGGCACTGACCTGGCCAGTGGTGAGCGACAGATTCACCGTCACGCCGGCAGCGGACGCTGCGTAACTGAGCGTGTCCGTGCCTGCGCCGCCATCGAGCACATTGCCACTGGCAGTGCCCGTGATCATGTCGTCAAAAGCGCTGCCGATCAGGTTTTCAATGTTGGACAGCTTGTCGCCGGAGGCATCACCGGTACTGATCTGCGTCTGAATGGCGAGGTTCACGGTCACGCCAGCGCTCGAGCCGGCATAGCTGACGGTATCGCTGCCGTTACCGCCGTCGAGCGTATCGGCACCTGCGCCGCCGATCAGCGTATCCGAGCTCCCCCCTCCGGAAATGACGTCGTCGCCCGTGCCGCCGGTAAGCACGTTGGCATTGGCGTCACCGGTCAGCGTGTTGGCCTGCGTGGCGCTACCGGTGACGTTTTCAATATTGGCCAGGAAATCGCCCGAGGCATCGCCAGTACTGGTTTGCGCGGTTGCTGATGACAAGGACAGGTTGACGGTGACCCCGGCGCTCGATGCCGAATAATCAGCGGTATCGGTTCCGGCACCACCATCGAGACGGTCGGCCCCGCCCAGCCCGACCAGCACGTTGTTGCCGGCGTCACCGGTGAGGGTGTCGGCGTAGGCGCTGCCGATCAGTTTTTCGAAACCTGACAACACGTCGCCGTAGGCCTCATCGCTGATGGACCCCGTCTGCGCGGTCATCAGTGCCAGGTTAACCGTGACGGCAGCGGCCGAACCGGCATAGCTCACGGTGTCGAAGCCGCCGCCGCCGCTCAGGATATCGCCTCCGGCCCCGCCCGTGATCAGGTCGTCGCCATACCCGCCAGTAAGGATGTTGACCCCGCTGTCGCCGGTGAGGACATCATTGCCATTGGTGCCGGTGACGTTCTGGAAATTGCTGAACGAGTCGCCGGTGGCATCGCCGCCCATGGCCGTTCTGCTGGGCCCCAGATTGATCGTCACGCCAGTCTGGGCCGCAACGATGACGATATTGTCGATCGTGCCGGTATAAGTTCCATTGGCCGCGTTAAAACCGATCGTTGTGCCACCGTCGCCGGTGATGAGACCCGACGCCTGTCCGGAAAGCGTACCTCCCGGCAAAAAGCTGTTGATGCTGGTGCTCCCCATCAAAACGGTCAGGTTGCTGCCTGTGGTGGCCTTGGTGTAATCGAACGTCACCAGATACGACTGCCCCACGACGAACGGTGACGACGCCGTCGAACGCAAAAAATTGATGCCGGCAGTCACGCTGGCGTTTCCCGCGGTGTACACCGGCACCGGCGAGGCCCCCGCGACAGTCCAGCCGGTACCGCCGTTGCTGAAATCCCCGTTGATCACCAGATTGGCGGCCGTGTCATAGCTGGCATAACTGAGCGTGTTGTTACCGCTGCCGCCATCGAGAACGTCAATGCCGGCACCGGCGTTGATGGTGTCGTCGCCGCCGCCACCGTTGATGGTGTCGTTCCCCGCGCCGCCGACGAGCAGGTTGGCCGCACCGTCGCCGGTGAGGAGGTTGCTGCCAGTGGCAGAGCCGAACACATTCTCGATCCCGGTCAGCACATCGCCCGAGGCATCGCCGCTACTGACTTGCGGCGTCAGCAAGGTCAGGTCGACGGTGACGCCCTGTGCCGAAGCGGTGTAGGACGCCGTGTCGATACCGGCACCGCCATCGAGCGTGTCGTTGCCGCCGTTGCCCGTCAGCGTGTCGTTGCCGCTGCCGCCGGTCAGGACGTTGTTGCCGCTGTCGCCAATGAGGATGTCGTTGTAGGCGCTGCCGGTGAGGTTTTCGATACTGACGAGTATGTCGCCCAAGGTATCGCCGGTAGCGGTTTGCGTAGTCCCGGCCAGGCGTAAATCGACGGTCACGCCGGCACCGGAACTGGCGTAGGTGGCGGTGTCGATGCCGTTGCCGCCATCGAGAGAATCGCCATCGGCGCCACCGTCAAGCGTGTCGTTGCCGTCCATACCTTTCAGATCGTCACCTAGCAGGCCGCCACTGAGGAAATTGTCGCCACTGCTGCCGGTCAGCTTGTCGTTTCCGTTGCCGCCGATGGCGTTTTCAACGCCGGAGAAGGTATCCCCGTCAGTCAGATAAATGGCTCCGCCCGTCACACCCGTGACGGTTTGCGTGTCCAGGTTGATCGTCACTGAGCGCGAGCTCGTGGCATAACTGATCGTGTCGTTGCCCAGTCCCCCGACGAAATTATTGGCCACAGCGCTGGCCACCATCACGTCGTCAAATGCGCTGCCGATGACGTTTTGAAAGCCGCTGATGACATCGCCGGTGGCATCGCCGCCAGTGGCTGTCATTGACTGCAAGTTGATGGTGACGCCGGCACTGCTGGCCGAGTAATCCAGTGTGTTGATGCCGCCCCCGCCGATCAGGATATCGGCACCCGCCAGCCCGGCGATGATGTTGTCGTTGCCGTCGCCGGTGAGCTTGTCGGCAAAGGCGCTGCCGATCAGGTTTTCGATCCCGCTGAGCACATCGCCCGCCGCGTCGCCAGTGCTGATCTGCGCCGTGGTACGGGTCAGGTCGACCGTCACGCCGAGGGCGGACGCGGCGTAGCTGACGGTGTCGATGCCGGCACCACCGCGCAGCACATTGGCCGCGCTGCTGGCGACAAAGACATCGTTGTAGGCGGTGCCGGTCACGTTCTCGATATTGGCCAGCGTGTCGCCCTGGGCATCGCCGCCCGCACCGCTGCCACCGTTGAGATTGATGCTGATCCCCGCCCCGGAGCTGCTGTAGTCGGCCGTGTCGATGCCGGTGCCGCCATCGAGGGTGTCGGCACCGATGCCACCGATGAGCAGGTTGTCGCCACCGTCGCCGGTCAGCGTGTCGTCGTAGTTCGAGCCGGTGATGTTTTCGATGCCGCTAAAGGTGTCGCCCTGGGCTTCGCCGCCGCTACCCACGCCGTTGGCGAGGTTGACCGTGACGCCCGAGACCGACCCGAGGTAGCTGATGGTATCGATGCCGGCACCGCCGATGAGGACGTCGGCACCGCGGCCGCCGATGAGCACGTCGTCGCCCGCCCCGCCATCGAGCCGGTTGTTGCCGGTGTCGCCGGTGAGCGTATCGGCGTAGCCGCTGCCGGTGAGGTTTTCGATGCCGCTGTAGGTGTCGCCGAAGGCGTCGCCTGTATTGATACCGCTGGCGTCGAGATAGGCAGTGATTGCGCTGGCGCTGCCGGCATAGCTGGCAGTATCGCCAACGGCGCTGTTGGCACCGCCGATCAGGGTGTCGGCCCCGGCACCGCCTTCGAGCACGTCGTCACCGGCACCGCCGTCGAGACGGTTGTCGCCGGTGTCGCCGGTGAGCAGGTCGTTGAAGCCGCTGCCGATGAGGTTTTCGATGCCGCCGAGGACGTCGCCGTTGGCGTCGCCGCCACTGGTCTGGCCGGTCAGTACCGCCAGATTGACCGACACGCCGGCGCTTGAACTGCCGTAGGTGACGGTGTCGTTGCCACTGCCGCCGATGAGCACATCCGCACCGGCACCGCCGTCGAGCAGGTCGTCACCGCCTAGGCCGGACAACTGGTTGTTGCCGGCGTCACCGGTGAGGATGTCGCCGGAGTTGGAGCCACCGAGGTTCTCGATACTGATGAGCGTGTCGCCGGCAGCATCGCCGCCGGCCATGCCGGACGTCGCCAGATTGACGCTGACGCCGGCGGCACTGGCGGTGTAGTCGGCCCAGTCGCTGCCGGCACCGCCATTGAGGATGTCCGCTCCGGCGCCGCCGCTGAGATGGTCGTTGCCGCTGCCGCCACTGAGCAGGTTATCGCCGGTGTCGCCGGTCAGGATGTCGTCGAAGCTGCTGCCGAGGATGTTCTCGACATTGACGAAGGTATCGCCTTCGGCATCGCCACCGCTGGCCAGGCCGGCGGCCAGGTTGACGCTCACGCCTTCCTGCGAGCCGGCATAACCGAGCGTGTCGATGCCGGCCCCGCCATCGAGCACGTCGGCGCCGCCGCCGCCTTCGAGCACGTCGTTGCC
>AEPR01000127.1 GCA_000195205.2 Oxalobacteraceae bacterium IMCC9480
TGTTGCACTTCAGTTTAGAGACCGCCCTGTCTTGCTCTCGCCACTGGCAATGTTAAACCGCAGCGTTCGCTGTTCGCACAACGCGAAGCGACGGCCAGCGCGCGCAATACGACGCGGCCTTTTGGTCAAAAAGATCAAGGAAAGGCGTCAACGGATTTGTAGTCAATACGCCTTCATATAGCATTTCAAGCCCGTTTGGTGCGTAGATTGCATCTGGACAAATACCAACGCAGGTGGCCGGAATGAGGAAACGGTCGATCCCGTTGCATGTACTACGTAGCGATTGATATGGATGACCGAAGTATGACTCGTACCAAGTGTGGACTCGTGCTTGATTTGATGCCTCGATCAGAATGCCCAGGTCGGAAAGTACTTCATCAACATGAGCTTGTACATCTCGCTCACCACTCTCGCTTAGGTCGTCGCCATCGAAATAAAATAAATCGTAGTCCTTGATATTTTCCTCTGGCGCGCATCCTGCCTGAAGATTCCATACCGTCTGGAATAAGCAGCCTGCAACCAACCAGCCATCAGGAAGAGCGAGCTCATTCCAGCGGTCAAGAATAACGCGATTTTTATTGTTAGACAGTACATCGGCGCGAAATCGAGCTTGCATAAGCTTTGTAAGGACGGGTTGGGCGAAGGGTTGGGTCAGAATTTTGCCCAATACACGATAACGTTTGCGGACATTACTGGAGCGTCTGGTCTTGGCCGAAGCGGAAGTCGCCTAAAAATAAGTGTACCGTACAGGTGTACCCCAGCGAGCCACTTGGGCGAGACGATATTATCGTTTCATAAATGTTTTATTTACGTGGTGGTCATGCTAATTTTACATATCTAAATGATAACGATACGCGTCCTGTCATGGCACTCTGCGGCTATGCTAGCGTTTTGAGTAATGATCAGGATTTTGCTCTATGAGGGTAAGCCTTGCGTGTTGCCGGTTACGACGTGGTTCAGGCCGAGAAGGCGAGCAGCACTAGTCCCCCCGGCCGCACTAAGCTAAAGACGTTACTGGATTTCCTATGGCGGAGCAATCCGCTGGTCGCGACCAGGATAGCCAATTTAGCTCCCAACATAAAAGACCTTCAAGACATCGTGCAAACTCTGAAGGAGCACTGCATCACCTCAAAGCAACCGAGTAACCTATCAATACCCGCAGCGCGGCGGGCAATGCGTTCCTCGATATGCTGGACGTGTTCGCTGAATTCGAAACCAACCTTCGGCGCAAGCGTCAACTCGAAGGCGTTGCTGCAGCAAATACACGTGGCGTCTGTCGGTGCCGAAACATGAGGGAGCTACAGGAAAAATGACAGGTCGACAATCTCGTTGAAGATAATATTTCGCCCGTCGCGTGTCTCCCGCGTTTGAACTACGCTGAAATTCCTTCGCCCATGTAATCCACAGCAAGATGTTTTGTAACAACGCCCAAAAAGTCACGACTGTAGGTGGCCAAGTTAGCGGCAAAATAAATACAATTCCCCAGTGCAATAATGTGAGATAGTTCTTTAAAGAAACATCGTATGCTGTAATTGATTACCGCAAAGGATTCGATATGAGCATAACAGCCGCTCCCCCTGTTCTTATTTTAACTGCACCTAATATCCAGATCAGCATCAACCCTAGCGCGGTAGCTCCAATTACCGACGCCGACGCTGCGCGTTTCCTGGCACAGGCATCGATGGGAGCGAGTCGCGAGTTGATCAATCAGGTCAAATCCCAAGGCTATGCCGGCTGGCTTGATGGTTAGTTTGCGATGACGGGATCAGGTGCCCGCTGGGATTGGCTGGTGGCAAAAGGATTCAACACCGCCAATAACAAAAAATCCGAAGAAGGTTTTGACGCGGCTGTCTGGCGCAAACTGATCAATGCGCCCGACACATTGCGCCAGCGCATCACGCTGGCCTTGTCGGAAATTCTGGTGGTCGCCATCGACGGTCTTGTCGGAACTGGCTGGCGTTCTTTCTCGGCAGCGGCTTACCTCGATCTGCTCGAGGTAAACGCATTCGGTAATTACCGCACTTTGCTCGGCGTGGTGTCAACTAGCGCGCCGATGGGGCAATTTCTGACCTTTCGCGGCAATGTGAAGACCAATACCGCAACCGGCGCCCATCCAGACGAAAACTACGCCCGCGAGCTGATGCAGTTATTTACCATTGGCCTCGTCAAACTCAATCAGGACGGCAGCTCGGTCACGGTCAATGGTGCCCCGGCGTACACGTATTCGCAGGACGACGTTAGCGCCCTCGCCCGCGTTTTTACAGGATGGGATTTCGACATGGCCGGCGGCGACAGTACGACACCGGACTTTTTGCGTCGGCCACTCAAACAATTTCCCGCAAAGCACGAAACCAGCGTTGTCAGCTTCCTCGGTGGTACGGTTGCAGGCGGCCTTGGAGGTGCCGAAGCGATGCGCACTGCACTCGATATCCTCTTCGCACACAGTAATCTTGCCCCTTTCATCAGCCGGTAGTTGATACAACGCATCGTTACCAGTAACCCTAGTCCCGCTTATATCGCGCGTATCAGTGCCGTGTTCAACAACGATGGCCACATGGTCAAAGGCAACCTGAAAGCCGTGATCCGTGCCTTACTGCTAGATCCGGAGGCGCGTATCAGGCAGCCATCGTCCGGCGCCGGTAAGCTGCGCGAACCAATATTGCGCCTGACGGCCTGGGCTCGTGCCTGTGCCGTTACTTCGGCCAGTGATACTTGGGCGATCGGTAATACGTCGGACCCAACCACGCATCTGGGCCAAAGCCCACTTCGCTCGGCCTCGGTATTCAATTTTTTCCGGCCTGGGTATGTGCCGCCCGGCAGCGCCATCGCCAACGCTGGTCTGGTCGCGCCGGAATTCCAAATCACCAACGAGTCCACGGTGGTGGGCTATGTCAATTTCATGCAGCGCCTAGTCGGTTTCGGCATCGGCGACGTGCTGCCTAACTACACGCCCTGGCTGCCGCTGGCCGACAACGGAGCCAGTCTGATGGCTGAAGTGAACATCGTAGTAGCGGCTGGGCAACTTGGTCCGTCGACTGTCACGCTGATAGCGAGCGTGATTAACGGCATGCCGACGGGGACCGTCCCGCTCCGGCTGAATCGTATCCGAGTGGCCTTGGTGCTGGTGTTGGCCGCACCCGAATTCATCGTGTTGAAATAGCCAAGACAGGACAGATAATGAATAAAATCAAGGCCACGAATGCCTCCCGTCGGGCCTTCCTGCGAAGGGCTTCCGTATTGTCGGTGGCTGGCAGCGCTACACCCTGGATGCTGAACCTAGCAGCGATGGCCGAAGCGTCAGCCGCCACTGCCAGTGATTACAAAGCGATCGTCTGCGTGTTCCTTTACGGTGGCAACGACTACGGAAATACGCTGATCCCCTACGATGCCAGCAATTACAACGCCTACTATAACTTGCGATCGGCGCTCGCCTACAACCACAGCAGCCTCGAAACGACCGTTCTTGCACCGGTGACAGCACCAGTCGACGCGGCGGGCTTTTCCCGGCAGTACGCGATGGCGCCAGAATTGGCACCGCTGGTGCCATTGTTCAACGCGGGCAAAATAGGCGTGCTTCTCAATGTCGGCACGCTGATGCAGCCAACGACTAAGTTGCAATACACGAACAAGTCAGTGCCGTTGCCACCCAAACTTTTCTCGCACAACGATCAGCAATCGATCTGGCAATCATCAACACCGGAGGGAGCTTCATCCGGTTGGGGGGGACGCATTGGCGACCTGTTTGAGGCAGGTAATGGAAACGCTACTTTTACCTGCGTCAACGTCTCTGGTAACGCGGTCTTCTTGTCGGGCAAGACGGCGGTGCAATATCAGATTTCGAGCAGCGGCTCGGTTCCTTTCGGCGCCCTTGAAAAGCCGTTATTCGGCTCTTCGGCCGCGAGTACTGTGCTGCAAACGCTGATCACCCAGCCGCGTTCTAACTTGCTTGAACAAGAGTACAACCGCATCACAAAACGGTCGATCGACACCCATGGCGTACTCGCCGCAGTACTGGCTAACGGGCGCGTGATCAACACGCCATTCCCGGCTGGGAACGGTTTGGCTGGCCAGTTGCAGATGGTCGACAAGATGATTTCCAACGCCAGTGCGCTGGGTGCCAAACGACAGGTATTTTTCGTCTCGATGGGCGGATTCGATACCCACGATGGATTGGGCACCGTCCATCCTAAGCTGATGAAAAGCGTTGCTGATGCCATGTCGGCGTTTTATGCGGCTACCGTCGAGCTGGGTGTCTCCAATCAGGTCACCAGTTTTACCGCTTCCGACTTTGGCCGTACTTTGACGGTTAACAGCGACGGCTCCGACCACGGCTGGGGCAGCATGCATTTCGTCATGGGCGGTGCAGTAAAGGGTCAGCGTTACTTCGGTATCCCACCCGCCGTGGCTAACGATGGCCCGGATGACGTCGGCCAGGGACGGTTGCTGCCGACCACGTCGGTCGACCAGTACGCTGCGACGTTGGGCGCGTGGATGGGTTTATCGAACAGCAGCCTGCTGGGCTTGTTGCCGAACTTGAGCAGTTACAATCTGTCTGCGCGTAACCTCGGATTCGTTTAAGTATCGTGCGGAATATGGCCATTCAAGTGAGCGGCCAGCTCAGCTTGCAGAGCCTGATGGATCGCCGATTCGTTGCGGCCATGTAGCGAAACGTTGGTCCGGGTATTCAGACACGTCATGGGCCGCCCACAGAATTCGGAAAAAATAGCACGCTAAGGATTTTCCCGAATTGCCCAACTATTTTGAGTGGGCGTTCTCAAAGACCAAGTGCAACAACTTCTCCTGCAAAAGTGCCGCCATGTGTAAGCGCTCCATAAACCTTTCAATTACCCATATCTTTCTGAGGCA
>AEPR01000126.1 GCA_000195205.2 Oxalobacteraceae bacterium IMCC9480
CCCGCACTGCCGGTGACAATTGCATCTCGCCGCGCAGGTTGCGGCAGGCATCGGTCATGGTCTTGAGCTGCGTCATCCAGCTTTCGGCGGCTTCGTCGATCCGGTCCGCTTGCGCCACCGGATAGGCCTGCATCATGATCGAATCACCGGCCGCAGCGAGTACCTTGCCCGACAGCGGCGCGACGGTTTGCCACAGTTCTTCGGTGATGAACGGGATGATCGGATGGGCCAGGCGCAGCGTGGTTTCGAGCACCTTCAGCAACGTGCGGCGGGTGCCGCGCTGCTGTGCTTCGTTGCCGTGCTGGATCTGCACCTTGGCTAATTCCAGGTACCAGTCGCAGTACTCGTCCCAGATGAACTTGTAGATCGACGAGGCGATATTGTCGAAGCGGTAGTCGGCAAAACCCTTGGCGACATCGGCTTCGGTGCGCTGCAAGGTCGAGACGATCCAGCGGTCGGCCTGCGAGAATTCCAGGTAGCCCGCCTCGTCGCGTTCCTCGACGCCACAATCCTTGTCTACCGTATTCATCAGCACAAAACGCGTGGCATTCCACAACTTGTTGCCGAAGTTGCGATAGCCCTCGCAGCGCGCCAGATCAAAATTGATGTTGCGACCGAGCGAGGCATAACTGGCCATCGTGAAGCGCAGCGCATCGGTGCCGAAGGCCGGGATGCCATCGGGGAATTCCTTGCGGGTGGCTTTCTCGATCTTGGTTGCATCGCGCGGATTCATCAGGCCGGTGGTGCGCTTGGCGACCAGCGCATCGAGCTCGATGCCATCGATCAGGTCGATAGGGTCGAGTGTGTTGCCCTTCGACTTGGACATTTTCTGGCCCGCGCCATCGCGCACCAGGCCATGCACGTAGACGGTATCGAACGGCACCTTGCCGGTGAAGTGCGTGGTCATCATCACCATCCGCGCGACCCAGAAAAAGATGATGTCGAAGCCGGTGACCAGCACCGTCGATGGCAGGAACATCTTGTAGTCAGGCGTTTCTTCCGGCCAGCCCAGTGTCGAGAACGGCACCAGTGCCGACGAGAACCAGGTATCAAGCACATCGGCATCGCGCCGCAGCGTCTTGCCCGGCGCTTGCGCCTGCGCTTCGGCTTCGGTGCGGGCGACATAGATGGTGCCGTCCTCGTCATACCAGGCCGGAATCTGATGACCCCACCACAGCTGACGCGAAATACACCAGTCCTGGATATTGTTGAGCCACTGGTTATAAGTGCTGGTCCAGTTCTCGGGAATCATCTTCACTTCGCCGCTGGCGACTTTTTCCAGTGCGACTTCGGCGATCGATTTGCCCGGGAAGTGCGTGCCTTCCGGCGCCGGCTTCGACATCGCCACAAACCACTGGTCGGTCAGCATCGGCTCGATCACGACACCGGTACGGTCGCCGCGCGGCACCATCAATTTGTGCGGCTTGACGCTATCGAGCAACCCAAGCGCATCGAGATCGGCAACGATTTCCTTGCGCGCCACGAAGCGGTCCATGCCCTGATATTTGGCCGGACCGTTTTCGTTGACCTTCGCATCCAGCGTGAAGATATTGATCATCGGCAGTTGATGGCGCTGGCCGACTGCGTAGTCGTTGTTGTCATGCGCCGGCGTGATCTTCACGCAACCGGTACCGAATTCCTTGTCAACATAGCTGTCGGCGATGATAGGGATCTCGCGGCCGCACAGCGGCAGCGTCAGCATCTTGCCGATCAGGTGGGCATAGCGCACATCGGTCGGATCGACCGCCACGGCGGGATCGCCCAGCAGGGTTTCGGGACGCGTCGTGGCCACCGTCAGGTGCCCGCTGCCATCGGCCAGCGGATAGCGGATATGCCACATGAAACCTTCTTCTTCCTCCGACACCACTTCCAGATCCGACACCGCCGTGCCCAGCACCGGATCCCAATGCACCAGTCGCTTGCCGCGATAGATCAGGCCCTGCTCGAACAGCCGCACGAATACTTCGGTGACGGTGCCCGAGAGCTTCGGATCCATCGTGAAATATTCGCGGCTCCAGTCGGTCGAGGCACCCATCCGGCGCATCTGACCGGTGATGGTCGAACCGGATTGTTCTTTCCACTCCCAGACTTTCTCGACGAATTTTTCACGGCCAAGGTCATGGCGTGACAGTTTTTGCGCATCGAGTTGCCGTTCCACCACGATCTGCGTGGCAATACCAGCGTGATCGGTGCCGGGAACCCACAGCGTATTGAATCCACTCATCCTGTGATAACGGGTCAGGCCATCCATGATGGTTTGATTGAAGGCGTGACCCATGTGCAGCGTGCCGGTGACATTCGGTGGTGGTAATTGAATGCTGAAGGCCGGTTTGTCAGCGTCGAGGGTGGCGCCGTAATAACCGCGCGCTTCCCAGGTGGACCGCCAGTGCTTTTCAATTTCGGCGGGCTCGAACGACTTGGCTAATTCCATGATGGGTGTCTGGTAGGGAAAAGAAGTCCGCATTATAAGGCAGCCAAGGTGCAGGAACCCGTTGTCCGGGCGGTCGTTGGCAGCCTTCTTCGTACGGATCATCAATCGCATAAAAGGACCGCATCATGACCGTCATCACCGGCACGTCGTCCCCCGTGATCGCCACTGTTCCCGCCGGAAACTCTGTTCCGCGACTGCTCCATCAGATTTATTTTTCGGATGTCGATTTGCCGGAAAATATACAAAAAAATATCGCCTATTTGAAAAAACTGAATCCGGGCTGGGATTATCAGTTATATGACCTCGACAGAATGGAGACATTTATCCTTGCGCATTACGGCAAATCAATACTGGGTTATTTCAAACGCATTAACCCGAAATATGGCGCAGTCAAAGCGGATTTCTTTCGCTATTTATTGATGTATCAATGTGGCGGCGTGTATCTGGATATAAAGAGTTCACTCTACGTACCACTCGATGCTGTCATAAAAAAGGATGACCGTTATCTGATTTCGTACTGGCACAACAAGCCCGGGGAAACGTTTCCAACTTGGGGAATGCATGATGAAGTCAGTATCACCGGTTCCGGCGAATTCCAGCAGTGGCATATTGTGGCAGCACCCGGACATCCATTTTTGAAGTCAGTTATCGAGCGTGTACTAACGAATATGGATAACTACCGGAGTGATGTCGATGGTGTGGGGTTTCATGGCGTATTTCGGCTTGCTGGGGGGATTCCCTATACGTTGTCCATTTTGCCATTGCTTCAAAAGTGCCAGCACCGGTTTGTTGATAGTCAGTTCGAGCTTGGTTTTATCTACAGTATTTGTGGAGAAAGAAATCGCAGTCACACTGAAATATTTGGAAATGCTGATTATCGCTATCAGGTCGAATCTATCATTCCCGGGAAATAAAAATTATCTGATCGTGTAAGCATATCGACAGCAGGCAAACGAATAGCCGGGAGGAGCAAGGATGTCCAAGCTGAAAATCGCGATTGTTTGTACAGTAAGAAATCCTGCCGCATCATTCACTACTTGGATTAATTACCACTCGAAGTTAGTCGACAAGATATACATCTACGTTGATAGCCCGACTTCCGCGACATTGTCAGGCTTGCCTGCCAGTCCCGCTGTTGCTGTCAGTCCCGGTGCCTGGTTGAGTACTTTTTCAGGTCCTTCCGGAGTCATGCAACGGCAATGTGAAAATGTGCGGCACGTATTAAAGCAGTGCTCGACAGACGGGATTGACTGGTTGATTCATATTGATTCCGATGAACTGATGGTTTCGCCAGTACGGAGTTTGAAAGATTACTTCGCTCATGTCGATCCGAATGTGAGCAGCATTCAGTTTGTTAATCATGAAGTAGTCAGCGTCCATGCCGCTGAAGATCCGTTTCGCGAACTGAATATTTTTAAAAAAAATAGACGATTTGACCAAGCGCCCGATACGCCACTGATTGAGGGATCAGCTTATTTTCAGGGATATACGATTGGTAAGTCGGCAGTTCGCGTTGAGAAGAGTCTCGGTCCGAACGGTGTTCATGAATTCGAAACAAGCGATGGAGCGATGGTTCGAGAGAATCAGGTCTGTGTTTTACATTATATGAGTGCGACCTATAAGGACTGGCTAAAGAAATGTGCCGAGCTGGGAGATTTTCAGACTTTTTGGTTTGATGATATAAAAAGTCCGATGCACGAGTCGTTTTTAGTCAAAAGTCGAGATATTTATCTTGGTGCAATTCAAACAGGTGAATGGAATCTGGCACGCGAATTTTATGCGAATAATTTAATGTCCGCTGCGATGAAAGAGCAGTTGCTGCAAAGCGGAGATCTAATATTTTATGATCCATTTTCCTGAATAAGTGAGTAGGGAATGACGGCTGAACCGTTAAGTAAAATTAATTCCATATTCTATTTTTCTTGGAATAAAACTATGTCGAAAATGACTGTCACCATGTTCTCAATGAGATGCAGTCCTGGTCGACATTAAAAACATAGCCGCAAAAATAAAAAGCAAGATGTTCCGTTTTCGGTGGATCGTTTTAAGACGAGGGCATGGCCTGACAAATACGCCATAACGATCAGGGCGGTCCCGCGTTCTTGCAAATCGACCGCCGATGCATGTATCGGATCGTCCGTGGTCGTGCCGGCGTTTTGCGGGTAGAATCCGCAAACGCCAAACCACTCGGCAGCAACACCGCACCACCAAGCTAGGGGTCCTGACCGCAAAACATTCGCGCTCGGGTGAGAAATACCCTTGAACCTGATCTGGATAATGCCAGCGAAGGGAAGCTCCGGAACCCACCCCAGTTCCGTTATTCCTTCGCTTTTTCGCTCAAGCAAAGGAACACCATGAACGACAAAGCCCCCTTTCTCAGTACCAAGCACAACGCCAAATTCGACGCCAGCACCGCCCTCGTCGACGAAGCCGCCGTCCAGCCATTACCCAATTCCAGCAAGTTTTACGTACAAGGTTCGCGGCCCGACCTGCGCGTGCCGATGCGCAAGATCGTCCAGTCCGATACGGCCGCCTCGTTCGGTGCGGAAAAAAATCCGGCGATCTACGTCTATGACACCTCCGGTCCGTACACTGACCCCGACGCTGTCATCGACATCCGCAGCGGCCTGTCGACGCCCCGCCTGCCGTGGATTCTGGAGCGCAACGACACCGAAGAACTGGCCGGTCCGTCGTCGGCCTACGGCATCGAACGACTCAACGATCCGACGCTAGCCGAACTGCGCTTCAACCTCAAGCGCACTCCGCGCCGCGCACTGGCCGGCAGGAACGTCACCCAGATGCATTACGCCCGCCAAGGCATCATCACGCCCGAAATGGAATACGTCTCCATCCGCGAAAACATGCGCCGGCGCGAATATCTCGACGAGCTGAAAGCCTCCGGACCGATGGGTAATCGCCTCGCCGACCTGATGGGCCGCCAGCATCCGGGCCAGTCGTTCGGCGCCGCCATCCCTGCCGAGATCACGCCCGAATTCGTCCGTTCCGAAATCGCCCGTGGCCGCGCCATCATCCCCGCCAACATCAACCATCCCGAAATCGAACCGATGATCATCGGCCGCAATTTCCTGGTGAAGATCAATGCCAACATCGGCAACTCCGCCGTCACGTCGTCCATCGGCGAGGAAGTCGAAAAAATGACCTGGGCGATCCGCTGGGGTGGCGACAACGTCATGGACCTGTCCACGGGCAAACACATCCATGAAACCCGCGAATGGATCGTGCGCAATTCACCGGTGCCGATCGGTACCGTGCCGCTGTACCAGGCGCTGGAAAAGGTCAACGGCAAAGCCGAAGACCTGACCTGGGAAATTTTCCGCGACACATTGATCGAACAGGCCGAGCAGGGCGTCGATTACTTCACGATCCACGCCGGCGTGTTGCTGCGCTACGTGCCGATGACGGCCAAACGACTGACCGGCATCGTCTCGCGCGGTGGCTCGATCATGGCCAAATGGTGTCTGGCGCATCATGAAGAATCGTTCCTGTACACGCACTTCAACGACATCTGCGACATCATGAAAGCCTACGACGTCTCGTTCAGCCTTGGCGATGGCTTGCGTCCCGGCTCGATTTTCGATGCCAACGACGAAGCGCAACTGGCTGAACTGAAAACCCTCGGCGAACTCACGCAAATCGCCTGGCAGCACGACGTGCAAGTGATGATCGAAGGCCCCGGCCACGTGCCGATGCACCTGATCAAAGAGAACATGGACCTGCAGCTGGAGCAGTGCCACGAAGCGCCGTTCTACACCCTCGGGCCGCTAACGACCGACATCGCGCCGGGTTACGACCACATCACCTCCGGCATCGGCGCGGCGCAGATCGGCTGGTACGGCACTGCGATGCTGTGCTACGTCACGCCGAAAGAGCATCTGGGCTTGCCGAACAAGCAGGATGTGAAGGACGGCATCATTACCTACAAGATCGCCGCCCATGCCGCCGACCTCGCCAAGGGGCATCCAAGCGCACAGATTCGCGACAACGCGCTATCGAAAGCGCGCTTCGAATTCCGCTGGGACGACCAGTTCAACATCGGCCTCGACCCCGACAAGGCGCGTGAATTCCACGACGAAACCCTGCCCAAGGATTCGGCCAAGGTCGCCCATTTCTGCTCGATGTGCGGACCGCATTTTTGCTCGATGAAGATCACGCAAGAGGTCCGCGATTACGCCGCCAAGCAAGGCATCAGCGATATCGCCGCGCTCAAGCAGGGCATGGAAGTCAAGGCGATCGAGTTCGTCAAAAGCGGTGCGGAACTCTATCGCAAGCAGTGATGGCCGCCACCATGATCGAGATCGAACTCAACGGCGCGCCGCACCGGATCGCGCCGGGTTGGCACCTGCAGGAGCTGATCGATGCGCTGGCGCTGGCGAACCAGTCACTGGCAGTGGCGGTTAATCGTGAAATCGTGCCGCGCCATCTGTGGCGTGAGAGGGCGCTGGCGAGCAGGGATCGGGTGGACGTGGTGCGGGCGATCGGCGGGGGATGAGGATTTTTTTATGAAGCATCCCTAAATTGACTCTGACCCTAATTGATTCTG